>NZ_JBFULT010000176.1:0-12793 GCF_054049755.1 Bradyrhizobium sp. P5_C11_2 | reverse complement strand
TCGATATGCAGCGGCTGCGGATTGAGCGTCAGCAGGCTGAACATGGTGTTGTCCATCTCCGTGACGGTCCGGGTCAGCGGATGCCTGAACTCCTGGCCCACGGAAAACTCCTCGAAATAAAGTCCGGCCATCGCGGTTTCCTCCCTGTCGTTGCGATCTTGGCCAGCGCCCGCGCTTTAGGGCGGCGCTGCCAGGTGAACTGCTTTTTGCTGCGCGAGCGCTTCGATCTCGTCCCCCGAGAAGCCGGCTTCGTGCAGAATGTCGCGGCCATGCTGGCCGAGCGTTGGCGCCGGGCCGGCCGGCTCGGGCTGGGTCACGCTCCAGGTCGAGGGAACGCGCATCTGGCGGATGCGGCCTTCCACGGGATGATCCACCGTCTTGAAGAAGCCGACCGCATTGAGATGCGGATCGTCCAAAATCGTCTCCAGCGTATGCATCGGCATGACCGGAATGTCGGCGCGCTCCAAGAGCTCACGCCAGTCCGCGGTGCTGCGCGTCAGGAAGATGTGGCCGATCTCCTCGTAGATCTCGTCGATGTGCTTCGTTCGCGACGCATGGTTGGCGAAGCGGGGCTGCTGCAAGAACTCAGTCTGTCCGATCGCCTCAAAGAAGCTGCGCCAGTGCTTGTCGTTGTAGATGAGGACGCAGAGATAGCCGTCGCTGGTCTTGTAGGGTTTTCGATAGCGCGAGAGCAGGCGGGCATAGCCGCCATGGTCGAGCGGCGGATCGTAGGTCAGTCCGCCCAGATGATCGACCAGCACGAATTCCGTCATCGATTCGAACATCGGCACGTCGATGCGCTGGCCGATGCCGGTGCGGCTCTGATGCATCAGCCCGCCCATGATGGCGTTGACCATCATCAGGCCGACGATACGGTCCGCGATCGTGACGGGAACGTAGCGCGGCGTGCCGTCGCCGGCGGCCGCGAGCAGCGTCGGAATCGTGGCCGCACCCTGGATCAGATCGTCGTAAGCGGGTTTTGCGGCATAGGGGCCGGACTGGCCGTAGCCGAATGCGCCGACATAGATCAGGGCCGGATTGATCGCGGCCAGCGTCTCGTAGTCGAGACCGAGCCGCGCCATCGCCTGCGGGCGCACATTGTAGATCAGCGCGTTGGCGCGCTTGGCCAGCCGCAGCAGCGTGTCGCGCCCTTCCGGCTGCTTCAGGTCGAGCACGATGCTGCGCTTGCCGCGGTTGGCGTTGAGGAACATGCCGCCCATGCCGGGTGTGCGGCCGGGTCCGATCTGGCGAACGATGTCGCCCTCGGGACTTTCGACCTTGATGACGTCGGCGCCCATGTGCGCGAGCACCTGGGTGCCGTAGGGGCCCATCAACACGCTGGTCAGGTCGAGAATGGTGAAGCCGGCAAGCGGTCCCATGAGGCCTCGTTGAATGCGTTCACATACGTGGAGTTAGAATTCACATAGCAGGATAGTCAATTTGGCTGGATAGCGCCGCGGCGCATAGCCCTATGCACAATTCATATACTTGACATATAAATTCACATATATGTACTTTTAGCTCAAGCAAGAAGTGGGTGAGGCACCTGTGGCGCGGCGGCAGGTGGCCGTCGCCCCGCGGTTTGCGGCGCGTCAGGGAGAAACGAATGAGGAAAAATCTGGTCTGGGCGGTCTCGGCGCTCGCGCTGTCGCTGCCGGTCTCGACGATGTCGGCGCAGGCGCTGGAGCTGAAGGTCGCCGATAGCTTCCCCGCCGGCCATTATCTCGTCCGCCTGATGCTGAAGCCCTGGATGGACGACGTCACCAAGCGCACCAACGGCGCGGTGACCTTCACCTATTATCCGAACCAGCAGATCGGCAAGGCCGCCGACATGCTGCGGCTGACCCAGTCCGGGGTGGTCGACATCGGCTACATCGGGCCGTCCTATGTCTCCGACAAGATGCCGCTCTCGGAAGTGGCGCAATTGCCGGGTGCATTCCAGACCAGCTGCCAGGGCACGCTCGCCTATTGGAAGACCGCGCGCGAGGGGCTTCTGGCCAAGCAGGAATATGCGCCGAACAAGATCAAGCTGCTGATCGCCGTGGTGCTGCCGCCCTATCAGGTGTGGACCGCCAAGCAGAAGGTCGAAACGACCAAGGACATGGGTGGCCTGAAGCTGCGCACCACCGGCGGCGCGCAGGACCTGACGCTGCGCGCGCTGAGCGCCGTGCCGGTGCGCATGGCGGCGCCCGATGCCTATGAGTCGCTGTCGCGCGGCACCATGGACGGTCTGCTGTTCCCGATGGAGAGCGTCGTGGCTTACGGCCTCGACAAGCTGGTCAAGCATGCCACCGAAGGCGTCAGCTTCGGCAGCTTCATCGTCTCCTATTCCATCAACCAGTCGGTCTGGGACAAGCTCCCGGAAGATGTGAAGAAGGCCATGAACGAGGCCTCCGACGCGATCGAGCCGAAAGCCTGCGCCGACGTCGACAAGGAAACGGATACGACCAAGAAGCATCTCCAGGACCAGGGCGTCAGCTTCGATCCGCTGCCCGAGGCCACCCGCGCCGAGATGAAGGACAAGCTCAAGGGCGTCGGCCAGGAATGGGCCACCGGCCTCGACAGCCGCGGCAAGCAGGCCTCCGCCGCGCTGAAGGAGTTCGAAGGCCTGCTCGCCGCCGGCGGCGCGAAGTGACGACGGTATCCACGAAGGGAGACGCCTGAGGTGATCAAGCGGGCAGGGGATGTGCTCGGCGTGCTGGAGCGCGCGCTGACGGTGATCGCGGTGGTGTTCCTGTTCGTGATCATGATGCTGGTCGTGACCGACGTGTTCATGCGCTACGCGCTGAACCGTCCGTTCTCCTTCACCTACGATCTGATTGGGCTTTATCTCCTCGCCGGCGTGTTCTTCTTCACGCTGTCGGATGGCCTGCGCGAGCACGCCCATGTCGGCGTCGACATCCTGCTGTCGCGCTTCTCGCCGGCGGGACGCCGGCTGTCGGAGATCATCACCGCGCTTGCCGGCCTGTTCGTGTTCGTCCTGATCTGCAAGGTCGGCTTCGAACGCGCGCTGGAGAATTACGAGCAGCACGACGTTCTGGCCGGCGCCATTCCCTGGCCGACCTGGATCTCGGCGGCGTTGGTGCCGTTCGGCTGCGGCGTGCTGGTGCTGCGGCTGGCCATGCAACTCATCGGCAATGTGTTGAGCCTGGTGAGCGGGCGCGACCTCTATCCGCTGCCGCCGGTGACTGGCGTCGGCGAAGCGCGAACCTTCGAGTAACGGCAGGCATCCATGACCCCCTTCATCGTTCTCGCCCTGCTGTTCGGCCTGCTCGCACTCGGCACGCCCGTCGGCTTCGCCATGGCCTTTTCCGGCTCGGTCGGCCTCGTCATGGTCGGCGGTTGGGGAACGCTGTTCGGTATCCTCCAGACCGCGCCGCTCTCGACCGTCTCGTCCTACGAGCTGATCACCATCCCGATGTTCCTGCTGATGGCGGACCTCGTGCTGCTGTCGGGCGTCGCCGACGATCTGTTCAAGACGGCTTCCGCCTGGGTCGGCCGCATCCCCGGCGGGCTCGGCATGGCGACCGCGCTTGCCGGCGCCGGTTTTGGCGCGATCTGCGGCACCTCGACGGCGTCGGCTGCGACGTTGTCTTCGACCAGCCTGCCGGCGATGATCCGCCAGGGCTACGAGCCGAAGATGGCCGCGGGCGTGGTCGCGATCTCCGGCACGCTGTCGATGCTGCTGCCGACCAGCGTCGCGCTGGTCATTTTCGGTCTGCTCGCCGAGGTGAACATCGGCAAGCTCCTGATCAGCGGCATCATCCCCGCGATCCTGGTGACCATCACCATCATGGCCACGATCTACTTCCTGGTCTGGCAGGATCCCTCGCGGGCGCCCGCCGCGAAATCGGTGCCGTGGCGGGAGAAATTTTCGCTGCTGTGGCAGGTCTCGCCGATGGTGGTGCTGTTCTCGATCGTCACCGGCACCATTTATCTCGGCGTCGCGACGCCGACGGAAGCCTCCGCGTTCGGTGCGTTCGGCGCCTTCCTGCTCGCGATAGTCAAGGGCAAGATCACGCCGTCGTCGCTCTACAGAACCCTGCTGCGCGCCTGCCACGGCACCTGCATGATCATCATGATTTTGGTCGGCGCCTCGATCTTCGGCTATTTCTTCACGCTCACCCACGTCACCCAGGATCTCGTCGCCTGGATCGGCTCGCTGCCGGCCTCGCGCTGGGTGATCATTACATTGATCCTGTGCGGCTATATCGTGCTCGGCTCCTTCATGGACCAGATCGCGATTCTGGTGCTGACCGTGCCGATCGTGCTGCCGCTGATCAAGACGCTCGGCTTCGATCCGATCTGGTTCGGCGTGATCAAGATCGTCACCGCCGAAGTCGGCATGATCACGCCGCCGGTCGGGCTGAACTGCTTCATCGTGGCCCGCTATGCCAAGCGGCCGGTGGCGGAAGTGTTCCACGGCACCTTCCCGCATTTCATCGCGCACCTGATTGTCATTGCGATCCTGGTGGCATTTCCGAGCATCATTCTCTGGCTGCCCTCGCAGATGGGACGCTAAGATACGGGCCGTCGCGGCTCCAAGAAGGAGATCATAAACATGGATTTCGCGCTCACCGATCAGCAGGAAGCCATTCGCGACGCCATCGCAAAGATCTGCGCAGGCTTTGACGACGCCTATTGGCTGAAGAAGGACCACGACGGCGGCTTTCCGCACGACTTCCACAAGGCGCTGGCCGATGCCGGCTGGCTCGGCATCTGCGTGCCGGAGGCTTATGGCGGCTCCGGCCTCGGCATCACCGAAGCCGCGATCATGATGCGCACGATCTCGGAGGCCGGTGGCGGCATGTCCGCTGCTTCGGCCGTGCACATCAACGTGTTCGGGCTCAATCCCGTGGTCGTGTTCGGCACCGAGGAGCAGCGCAGGCGCATGCTGCCGCCGATGGTCGAAGGCCGCGAAAAGGCGTGCTTCGCGGTCACCGAGCCCAACACCGGCCTCAACACCACGCAACTCAAGACCCGCGCGGTCGCCAAGAACGACCGCTACATCGTCAACGGCCAGAAGGTGTGGATCTCCACCGCCCAGGTCGCGCACAAGATCCTGCTGCTCGCACGCACCACGCCGCTTGAAGAGGTGCGCTCGCCCACCCACGGCCTCAGCCTGTTCTACACCGATTTCGACCGCAACAAGATCAAGGTCCACGAGATCGAGAAGATGGGCCGCAAGATGGTCGACTCCAACGAGCTGTTCTTCGAGGACTTCGAGATTCCGATGGAGGATCGCATCGGCGAAGAGGGGCGTGGCTTCGAGTACATTCTGGAGGGCATGAATCCCGAACGTATTCTCATCGCCGCCGAGGCGGTTGGCCTCGGAAAGCTCGCGCTGTCGCGCGCGACCGAATATGCCAAGACCCGCATCGTGTTCAACCGTCCGATCGGCAAGAACCAGGGCATCCAGCATCCGCTCGCGATCAACTGGGTCGAGCTGGAGGCCGCCTGGCTGATGGTGATGTCGGCCGCCTGGCAGTATGACAAGGGCATGCCCTGCGGCGCTGCGGCCAATGCCGCGAAATATCTCGCGGGCGAGGCCGGTTTCCAGGCCTGCGAGCAGGCGGTGATGACCCATGGCGGGTTCGGCTACGCCAAGGAATTCCACGTCGAGCGCTACCTGCGCGAGATCCTGATCCCACGCATCGCGCCGGTCAGCCCGCAGCTTGCGCTCAGCTTCATCGCGGAAAAGGTGCTCGGGCTGGCGAAATCGTACTAGGCTGAAGCGCGAACATGTCGGCGGGATCGCCATGAACCTCGCTCATCACCTTCTGCGTGCCGCCAAGGCCGACGCGTCGGCGCCGGCCCTGTTCAAGGGCCTGACGCCGGTGGCCGACTACGGCCGGCTAGCTGCGACGGTGGCTTCGCTGGCGGCCTCGTTGCGGCAGCGCCTTGGTCTCGCCAGGGGCGACCGCGTCGCCTTGCTGATGAAGAACGTGCCGGACTATGTCGCCTGTCTCTATGCCTGTTGGCACGCCGGACTGATCGCAGTTCCCATCAACGCGAAGCTGCATCCGCGCGAAGTTGCGTTCATTCTCGACAATTCGGCTGCCGCGGTGGTCTTCGTGACCGAGGACATGGCGGGCGTGGCGTCAGAAGCGCTGGCAGCCAGCGCAGCCAAGCCGCGCATCATCGAGATCGGCTCGACCGAGCATCGCGGCCTCGAAAAGACTGAAGGCGTCGCCATCGCCGATGTCGCGATCACCGACCTCGCCTGGATCTTCTACACCAGCGGGACCACGGGCCGGCCGAAGGGCGCGGTGCTGAGCCACCGCAATCTGCTCGCCATGGCGCTGAATTATCTCGCCGAGATCAATCCGATTACGCCGGGCGAGGCGCTGCTGCATGCCGCGCCGATGTCGCACGGCTCCGGGCTGTATATGGTGCCGCACGTGCTCGGCATGGGCGCGCAGATCATTCCGGAGAGCGGCCGCTTCGAGCCGGACGAGATTTTGGAGCTGACGGCGAAGCGCGACGGCATCTCCTTCTTTGCCGCGCCGACCATGGTGCGGCGCCTGACGGTCGCGGCGGAAGCGGCGGGCGTGAGCGCGCCGGGGCTGAAGACCATCATCTACGGCGGCGGCCCGATGTATGTGGCCGATTGCAAGGCCGCGCTCGCCGTGTTCGGGCCGAAGCTGGCGCAGATCTACGGTCAGGGCGAGACGCCGATGACCATCACGTATTTGCCGAAATCCATGCATGTCGATGCCGGGCATCCGCGCCACGAGGAGCGATTGGCCTCGGTCGGCATCGCGCAGGGCGTGGTGCAGGTCCGCACTGTGGACGAGACCGGGCACGATGTTGCGCCGGGCGAGATCGGCGAGATCATCGTGCGCGGCGATACCGTGATGTCCGGTTACTGGCAGAATCCGGAAGCGACCGCGACCACGCTGCGCGACGGCTGGCTCTACACCGGCGACATGGGTGCGTTCGACGCRGACGGATTCCTCACGCTGAAGGACCGTTCCAAGGACGTCATCATCTCCGGCGGCACCAACATCTATCCGCGCGAGGTCGAGGAAGCGCTGCTGCGGCATGAGGCCGTGGCCGAGGTCTCGGTGATCGGCCGACCGCATCCGGAATGGGGCGAGGAGGTGGTGGCCGTCGTCGTGCCTGTCGCGGGCAGGGCGGTCACGCGGGACGAGCTCGACCAGATCTGCAATGCCTGGATCGCGCGCTTCAAGCGGCCGAAGCATTACTACGTCATCGGCGAATTGCCGAAGAACAGTTATGGCAAGATCGTCAAGACCGAGCTGCGCACGCTCCTCAGCGAGTGCTCCGCGCGGCTGGCGCCGATGGACTGACGCGGAGATGCCAGGGGACACGTCGCCGATCGACTTCTCCGGCCTGATCCGGGAGGGCGATCTCGTCGTGTGCGGGCAGGCGACGGCGGAGCCGGTCACTTTGACTGAAGCACTGATGGCGCAGGCCGGGCATCTGCCTTCGTTCCGCATGATGGTCGGACCAATCTTCTCGGACACGTTCTCGGCGGCGTGCGCGCCCAACGTCTCATTCCAGAGCTATGGCGTGATCGGCAATGCGCGGCGGCTTGCGAAGGCCGGACGGCTCGAAATGATCCCGAGCAATTACAGCGCCTTCTGCGCCGATTTTACCGTGCGCCGCCACCGCGCCGATGTGGTGCTGGTGCAACTCGCGGAAGCCGGCGGCGGCCAATTGAGCGCGAGCCTGTCCAACGACTATGTCATCGACGCCGCCCGGGGCGCGCGCCTGGTCATCGCCGAGATCAACCCGGATACGCCTTGGACGTTTGGCGCGGAATGGCCGGAAGACGCGCCGATCCATATGCGGGTGGCGGCGCGCCGTCCGCCTGTCGAACTGGCGCCGACGCCGCTCGATGACGTCTCGCGAAAAATCGCCGCACATGCGGCAAGCCTGATTGCCGACGGCAGCACGCTGCAATTTGGGGTGGGGCGAATTCCGGATGCGATCCTGTCCTCGCTCTCCCATGCGCGCCATCTCGGCATCCATTCCGGCCTGATCAACGACGCGGTCGTCGACCTGATCGAGCGCGGCGCGGTGACGAATGCGGAGAAGGGTATCGATGCGGGGATCACCGTCACCAATCAGGTGATCGGCACAAAGCGGCTCTATCGCTTCGTGCACCAGAACAAATCGGTTGCGGTGCGACCGACGTCCCATACGCACGACCAGGGCGTGCTGGCGCGGATCAACCGGCTGGTCGCGATCAATTCGGCGCTTCAGGTCGGATTGGACGGTGCAGTCAATTCCGAGACGCTGAATGGCGTTGCGATCGGAGCGATTGGCGGCCAGCTCGATTTCGTGCGCGGCGCCAATTCGTCACCCGGGGGCAGGGCCATCATCGCGCTGCCGGCGACGGCCTCCGACGGGACCAGCCGGATTGTCGCTGATGTCGAGACCGTGACGACACCGCGCGCCGACGTCGACGCCATCGTCACCGAATGGGGCATCGCGGAGCTGCGCGGCTGYGGTCTTGCCGAGCGCGCGCGCCGCATGATCGCGATCGCGGCGCCCGAACACCGCGACGCGCTCTCCGCGCAGCTTCGCGCCGCGTTCTAGCGCTTCAGTTCATCATCGCCAGCGTCGGACGCTGGCTCTCTCCGGCGTCGATGATCCCGGGCAGATCCGTCGCCTCGCCCGCGATCATGCCCGACATCCGCCAGAACAGGTGGGCGAGGCGGGAGAACACCAGCCGCTCGCGCTCGGCGGGGACCGTGCCGTCCGGGATCGTCACGGTTTCCAGGCCGACGATCCTTTTGAAATCGGGCCAGATCGTCATCGACTGCGCGATCACCGAGTAGCAGCGCGGATCGTCATCGCTCTCGTCCGGCGCGACCGGCAGGCCCGGATATTGCACCGGCGCCGCATAGAACTTGTAGGCGCCATAGCCGAGCCGGAGCAGCAATTTCTCGGAGACGGCGACGTCGGCGGCAAAGGACACCAGGCGCGCCTGGCTCAGCACGTCCGGTTCGATCGCGGCGAGGTCCTTCGCCCGCAGCGCCGAGCAGAAGGCGAGGTCGGGATGGTGCTCTCTGAGCAGATTGGCCAGCGGCTGTTGCTGTTGCACGGTGTCGGTGAGCAGGATGATGGTCTTGAGCATCTCGGATGTCCCTCAGGGGAAAAGATGGCGAGCGGTCAGGGTCGCGTCGTCGGAGGCGTGGGCTGCGAAGAAGTCGTTGGCGATGCGCTGTCCCGGCGCGATCTCCAGGATTCGGTAGCGGGCCTGTGCCGCGGCGTCGCGCGCGGCACCGACGTCCTCCTGCCAGGCGCAGAGCGACAGCTCCAGCCGGCCATATCCGCCGCAGTCCGCCGCATACGCGCCGGTGACGGCCTCCACGGTCGCAGCCACCGCGCCCGCATCGCTGGCCGAGATGTCGCGCAGGATCACGGCGATGCCGTTGCCGGCTTCGGCCTTCGACGTCATCACCATGAAGGCGTCGCGGGCGCCGGTGCGGCCGGCGCGGCGCGCCACGCGCACGAGGCTCGCAAAGGCCGGGTCGGGGCCGAGCTCCATCGTCGTCGTCTGCCGGTCATGCAGGATCGTGGCGCGCGACGCGGCGAGGTCGCCCTTCAGCGCATGATAGGACCGCGGCAGCCACACCGTGTCGAGCGGCACCTGGGACGAGGTGAGGCTCCAGGCCTGGTCGAGCAGATAGCCCTCCCAGATTGCGGGATAGGACGCGGCGAGCTGGTGCCAGCTGCGCAGCAGCCGTTCGGCGGCCTCGGAGCGCCCGAGATAGAGCGTGCGCGCCGACATCTCCCAGCGATTCCATTTGTTGAGCGCGACGTCGCAGCCGAGGAAGGACGGCAGCAAAGGCGGCACCCACAACGCGGCGCCGGATTCGACGAAGAGCAGCGGCTCGCGATACTTGTTCCACATCCGCACCATGAACTCGGCCTTCTCGAAGCAGAGGATGCGGTCGTCGAACTGGGTGTCGATCGGCTCGATGTGGCCATCGAGCCGCAGGCGTTCGAGCGATTGCCTTAAGGCCAAGGATGCGCTGTCGTCGCTGCCGCGCGGATAGCAGGAGACGATTCGCGGCCGGACGGCGGAGGCATCCGCGGCAGAGAGAAATGTCGACCAGCCGATGCCGCCCCACCACATCTCGTGGGGGCCGTCCGCACCGCAGGGACCGACGGTGCCGAACTCGGTCAGCTTGGACTTGAGGAAATCGAAGCCGGGATTCTCGCTTGCTGGAATGACGACAGCGCAGGCGGGATTGAGCGCGCGGTAGAACAGCTCGGCGGCCGCGCCGCTCATTGGTTCCTTCAGGATGATGACGCCGTTTCGCCGTCCCTCGGTGGTGCCGTCCAGCGCCGGCGCACCGTACTGGCCGGTCAGCCAGCCCAGCCGGTCGCGCTGGGCCCGGCCGAGCCGGATGCCGCCGGAGTGCAGCAGCCGATCAAGGTTTTCGTGCGTCCCGTCCGTCAATTCCGCGCCCCTCGTGCCAGCCCTTGAACTTCAACGGCCGGCGCGGCGCGATCAGGCGCACTATTTGGCGGTGGAACCGAGCGGCGTGATTGCGACGGAATAGATCGTGACGTCCTGCCTCGTCGGGGCGGCCGGGATCAGCAGGCAGCCATCGTCGCTCTCGGCACGGTAATGTTGGCCGTTCCGTTGCAAGCCGGCATAGACCAGGCTTTCGGCGGCAATGCCGATGACGTCCTGGCTTTCGGCGGCGTCGCGGATGTCGTCGCCGGACTGGATGGTCACGCCATGAAGCAGGCCTTCCGGCGCGAGGCTCGGCAGCGGCAGCGCGATCGTTGCGATGCCCATGGCACGTGAGATCGGAATGCGCACGCGCAACTCGCCGAGGCCGGTGCGATGGACGGTTGCCGTCTCCAGCGTCGCTTCGCCAGTCGCGCCGAACAAGCCGATCCGGACCGTGCCACAAGGGCTCTCTTCAAAGACGTCAGCCGGCAGGTGGTTCGCGCCGAACAATACGTAGAGATAAGCGTGGGACGGTGACAGGCGCGCAAAACTGCCCGCGAGCCACATCGGCGGCGCGGCCGACGTGCAGGCCGCGGAGAGGCCGCGGGCGGTGATCTGGTTGCGGACAAAATCGCGGTCGAGCAACGGCGCCAGCGCATGTGTGCCGAGATTGACGTCGTGCTTCAATCCGCCGAGCAGCGTCAGTTCGTCATGGTCGGGAAGCAGTAAGAGGCGCGCCAGCACCACCGCGCTCCAGCGTGCGGCGATGTCCGGCGCGGCGTTGGGATTGAGACAAAAGGCGAGCGCGACATCCTCGGCGCTCGCTGCAAAGGCCACGGCACCGGCCTGGATCTCCGCGGCGAGCGCGATCTGGCTTGGGGGGCGCGGATTGATCTCGCGCAGCACCTGGCCGCCGTCATAATCCCGGACCGATCCGTCCGCCGAGCAACAGGCCTGCTCCAGCAGCGCGACGTTGCGGATCAGCATGCGCTTGACGTGGGGCGTCACCACGAGGTCGGAAACGAATCCTTCCGCGCTGTCGTCCTCGGCGAGATCGTCGAAGGCGTCGTCGAGCGAGATCAGATAGGCGCCGTGGAGGCGGATCCTGATGCCTTCCCGGTCGAAGATGCGCCGCAACGCCTTCTGCACGCTGCCCGAATAGCCGAGATCGGCGAGCACGAGGTCGGTGCAGCCGTCGAAGCCGGGAATCGCATGACGCAGATAGGCCAGCAACCGCGCGCGCAGGCCCGCCGCGAGCTCGACGATGTCGGACTCATCCATCAGGTCGGGAAGCGCTTCGGCCAGCGCTTCGCCCGTGGCGATGCCGTCGGGGAAGCCGGCAAAGAACGCGGCAACCTTCGGCGGCAGGATCTTGATCATGTCGCCGAAGGTCGGGGCGTCGATCTTGAAGACCTTGCGCAGGAGATCGACCAGCGGCTGCATCGTATCGGCCGAGGCGATCAGGCTGACGCGGCGGTTGATCTCGAGATAGGCCGCCGTCGTGCCGTGCAGGTCCTGCCAGATCCGGTGCGGCAGAAAGCCGTCGCGGCCGAGAAAGCCGAGCGCGACCTTTCGGCCGGGGCCTGCAACGTCCTGGCAACGCTTCGCGACGAAAGCATCGAAGGCCGCCATCACCGGGCCGAGAACCGCCAGCCCCAGGTGAAAGGCAGGAGATTTTTCGGCGCTGCGCGCGGCGACCATGCGCCGCAAGGTGCGTGCGCCGTGATCGAGCCGCGACGGAGTGCCCGCACATAAAAGCCCGTACAGCGCCGTCTCGCGCTGGAACTTCGATGCCAGTTGGGGCGTGGCCTGCGGATAGTACCGCGGCCGAATGCCGTGGCGCTTCGCGCCCTTGATGTCGGCCTTGTCGTTATCGCCGACGTGAAAGGAGCTGGCGGCGTCGATGCCTTGCTCAGACAAATATTTGGCGAACAGGGCCTCGCTCTTGCCGCTGCCGTGGTCGCAGGACGCGTAGAGAAAGTCCCATGTCAGCCCGGGGCGGCAGGCCTGCAGCAGCCGCGCCAGCCGGTCGGAATCCCAGTAGGTGTCGGAGATGAATCCGACGCGGTGRCCGGCGCGCTTCATGTCCAGATATTGCCGAAGCATGTCCGGATTGGCGCGGCAGAGCTCGAGCTCGGCTGTGAATTCCGATTCGACGAGATCGTTCAGGTCGCGGCGCGTGAGGCCGAACAGCCTGAACGGAAAACAGGAATAGATCTCGGCGATGTGGATTTCGCTCGTGCCGCGCTTCTCCTTCGCGGTCCTGCGCGCTCGCGCTTCGGCCTGAATGCGATGCTGAACGAAACTCGCGGAAACATTCGGACAAGTTCTTGAAATGCCGGAGAGCTCGTA
>NZ_JBFULT010000175.1:0-12864 GCF_054049755.1 Bradyrhizobium sp. P5_C11_2 | reverse complement strand
CGCCCTACGCGGTCGCGGCCGCCCTGAACGTGCCCCGCACCCGGATCGAGCGCATTGCGCGCGAGGAAAAGCCCGTCACGGCGGACACTGCGCTGCGGCTCGGCAAGTTCTTCAAGACGGGCGCTGCATTCTGGATGAACATGCAGGCACGCTTCGACCTCGAAACCGCCGAAGACGTGCTCGCACCAGAGATCAAGAAGATCGCGTCTTACGAGGCGGTATGAGAGCGATTCAGTCGCGGGTACTGGATATCTGGTGAATACCCGAAGCTTAAGAGTTTGGGGTACTGTCAACGTCGTTCCCACGGCGCCGTTCGCCGAACTCGACTTGCGAGGAGTTCGCGGGGTTGACGGTGCCGATCGGGAACAATGATCAGGCGGCGGCGGAACACCATGCCAGTACGTATCGAAGACATGACCGAAGCCTTCGAGTTCGCCAACACCAACGGCGACATGGGGGAATTTCACGCCTACGTCTGCAAGCAGACCGGGAAGATCCATTTTCAAACCGATTTCCCGGACACAGCGGAGTTGTACGACGAACTGCCGGACGACATCGACGACGAGGAGAAATACGTCGCGCTCCCGGACAAGCGCGAACTCGGCCTCGGCAAGCCGCTGGTGCTCGACTTCGCTCGCGAGTTCCTGCCCGACGATTTCGACGACGTCCGCGATGCCTTCAGCAGGCGGGGCGCCTATCCGAAATTCAAGGCCCTGCTCGTCAGACGAGGTGCGATCGATCGCTGGCATGCTTTCGAAGCGAAAGCCACGGAGCAGGCATTGCGCGACTGGTGTGCGCTGCATTCAATCGAAATTTCCGGCTGATTTGGCGCGCCACTCGGAACAACATCGCGAACTCATACACAATTGAAATTGCTTCTAATTCTGCCCGACCCAATGGTTCGGCGGCCTCGGCACCGAGTTCGGTCTCTCGCACTGCCGCAGGGAATTTCGGCACGTCTCACAACAGCGTGCGCCTTTCGCTCCGGGATCGTAGTATTGTCGTCGGAAGTTGCCGAAGCACGAGACCGAGGATTTCGCGTATCCGCTCGATCGCGGCGCTAGGCGAGATGCACTCCAGAACCAGAATCAGGCTGATGATCGCGACTGCGGTCGGACGGCGCGGCAAATGGAGGACATGATGGCGTGGCGTGACGACAAGGCCCGGGCAACCCTGATCCGCGATGCCGCGGGCAGCGTGCCGCCGGGCAAGAGCCCGCGGGCCTTTGCCGAGCCCTTGTTCGGCTACAGCAATATCGAGGATCTCGACAATTACGATGCCGCCTCCCTCGCCCTCCTGGCGGAGCACGCCTGGGAGCATGTGCAGCGGCGCACGTCGGGCAGCGCCGATATCCGCGTGGTCAATCCGACGTTGCCGAACGGGCGCGAGATTTCCGTGCTCGAGATTCTCAACGACAACATGCCTTTCCTGTACGACTCCACGATGGCGGAGCTCGCCGAGCAGGGCATCGAAGTCAGCCTCGTCGCCCACCCGATCATCGCCGTGGAGCGCGATGCCGAGGGCAAGCTGCTGCGGTTCTACGGCGAAGCGCTGCCGGAGGGAGCACGAGGCACGCGCGAAAGCCTGATTCACCTCCACATCACGCGCCTGGACGCCGACGCCGATCGCCAGAAGCTGATCGACGGCCTAACCAGGGCTTTGAACAACGTCCGCGCCTGCGTCACCGACTGGCGCGCCATGCGTGACCGCGTCGAGGAAGCGATCAAGACGTTCTCTTCCAATCCGCCGCCGCTGCCGATCGACGAGGTCGCCGAAGCCACCCAGTTCCTGCAATGGCTCTGCGCGGACAATTTCACCTTCCTCGGCGTGCGCGAATATCGCTTCTCGCCCGACAGCGATGCGTCCGACGACATCACGACCCGCGAAGGCCTCGGTATCCTGCGCGATCCCGACGTGAAGGTGCTGCGGCGCGGCAACGAAATGGTGGTGATGACACCGGAAATTCGCGAGTTCATGCACGAGCCGACGCTGCTGATCGTCATCAAGGCCAACGTCTCGAGCCTCGTCCATCGTCGCATCCGGATGGATTATGTGGGCATCAAGCTCTACGCACCCGACGGCCGGCTCGAGGGCGAATTGCGCGTCGTCGGCYTGTTCACCTCAGGCGCCTATACCCGCTCGGTGCGGCAGATCCCCTATGTGCGCCACAAGGTTTCGCGGGTGCAGCAGCGCGCCGGCTTCGACCCGAACGGCCATTCGGGCAAGGCGCTCATGCATATCCTCGAAGATTATCCGCGTGACGAGCTGTTCCAGATCGACGTCGACACGCTCTACAATTTCGTCATCGAGGTCCTGATCCTCTACGAGCGCCCGCGGGTCCGGGCGCTGGCGCGGGTCGACAAGTTCGATCGCTTCGTCTCCATCCTCACTTTCATTCCGCGCGACAAATACGACACCGACGTCCGCACGCGCGTCGGAGCCTTCCTGTCGCAGGTCTACAAGGGGACCCTGTCGGCTTCCTACGTCTCGTTCCCCGAAGGCGCGCTTGCGCGCGTCCACTTCATCATCGGGCGCTATGAAGGCAAGACGCCCGCCGTCGAGCGCGCCACGCTCGAAGCCGGGATCAGCGCCATTGCCGCGACCTGGACCGACAAGCTGAAGGCCGCGCTCACCGCGTCGACCGACGGCATGCGGGCGCGCATGATCGCCAACCGCTATGCCCAGGCCTTCAGCGGCGGCTATACCGAGGTTTTCACGGCGGAGCAGGCCATCGCCGATATCGCCACCATCGAAAGGCTGACGCCGGCCCGCCCGGTGACGATTTCGGTGCACCGCGACAAGGGCGAGGACGATCCCAGGCGCTTCGGCCTGAAGGTGTTCTCCGACGCCGCACCGCTGTCGCTGTCCTATCGCGTGCCGGTGATCGAAAATCACGGGCTGCGCGTGGTCAACGAACGCACCTATCAGATCGTGCCCGGCAACAGGCCGGAGCCGGTCTGGCTCCACGACATGACGATCGAGACCAGCGACGGCCAGCCGATCGAGATCAATCCGGAATTCAGCCATCGCCTGCAAGCCTCGATCATGGCGGTGGTCACGGATCGCGCCGAATCCGACGGATACAACGCCCTGATCCTGCGCACCGCCCTGGGCTGGCGCGAAGTCTCGACCATCCGGGCGCTGTCGCGCTATTTGCACCAGATCCGCGCTCCGTTCACCCAGGATTACATGTGGGAGACCTTGCGCAAGAACGCCGCGATCACGGCCAGCCTGGTCGCGCTGTTCCAGACCCGCCGCGATCCGCGCCTCGTGCTGACCGACCGCGAGCGCTCGGCGCGCGAGACGGCCCTGCTTGGCGAGATCGAGGAACAGCTCCAATCCGTCGCCTCGCTCGATGAAGATCGCATCCTGCGCCGCTTCACCAATCTGGTGCAGGCAACCATCCGCACCAATCTGTGGCAGATCGGCGACGACGGGCATCCGCGTCCGGTGATCTCCTTCAAGTTCGACGCACGGCGGATCGACGATTTGCCGGCGCCGCGGCCGCTTTACGAGATCTTCGTCTATTCGCCGCGTGTCGAAGGCATTCACCTGCGCTTCGGCAAGGTCGCGCGCGGCGGCCTGCGCTGGTCCGACCGGCCGCAGGATTTCCGCACCGAGATCCTGGGCCTGGTGAAGGCGCAGCAGGTCAAGAACGCCGTGATCGTGCCGGTCGGCGCCAAGGGCGGCTTCGTGCCCAAGCGCCTGCCGCCGCCGTCCAATCGCGACGCCTGGCTCGCCGAAGGCACCGAGGCCTATCGTATCTTCGTCCGCTCGCTGCTCGAGCTCACCGATAATCTTGACGGCGACGCCGTCGTGCCGCCCGATTCCACCGTGCGCGACGACGGCGACGATCCCTACCTGGTCGTCGCCGCCGACAAGGGCACCGCCACCTTCTCCGACATCGCCAACGCGATCTCGGCCGAGAAGGGCCATTGGCTCGGCGACGCCTTCGCCTCCGGCGGCAGCCAGGGCTACGACCACAAGAAGATGGGGATCACGGCGCGCGGCGCCTGGGAGGCGGTCAAGCGCCACTTCCGCGAGCTCGGCACCGACATTCAGACCATGCCGTTCACCGCGGTCGGCGTCGGCGACATGTCCGGCGACGTCTTCGGCAACGGCATGCTGCTCTCGCCTGCGACAAAGCTGGTGGCGGCTTTCGATCACCGCGACATCTTCATCGATCCCTCCCCCGATCCGGCCGTCAGCTTCGCCGAGCGCAAGCGTCTGTTCGACCTGCCGCGGTCGAGCTGGCAGGACTACAGCAAGTCGCTGATCTCGCAGGGCGGCGGCGTGTTCTCGCGCCAGCTCAAGGCGATCCCGCTCGCACCGGAAGTGCGCAGCCTGCTCGATCTCGACAAGCCGCAGGCGACCCCGTTCGAGGTGATGACGGCGATCCTGAAAGCGCGCACGGATCTGTTGTGGTTTGGCGGCATCGGCACCTACATCCGCGCATCGGGCGAGAGCGACGATCAGGCTGGCGACCGCGCCAACGATCCGATCCGCATCGCAGGCGCCGAGGTTCGCGCCAGGGTGATCGGCGAAGGCGCCAATCTCGGCGTCACCCAGCGCGGCCGCATCGAAGCGGCGCAGAAGGGCGTCAGGCTCAACACCGACGCCATCGACAACTCGGCCGGCGTGAACACGTCCGACGTCGAGGTCAATATCAAGATCGCGCTGGCACGCCCCGAACGCGAGGGACGCCTCAGTTCGGCCGACCGCAACAGCCTGCTTGCCGCAATGACCGACGAGGTCGGCGCGCTGGTGCTGCGCAACAACTATCTCCAGACGCTGGCGCTCTCGCTCGCCGAACGCAAGGGCGTGGCGGAGACCGGCTTCCTCACCCGCCTGATGCAATCGCTCGAACGGCGCGGCCTGCTCAGCCGCGCGGTGGAATTCCTGCCTGACGACGCGGCGCTCGCCGAGCGCACGCGGCGCGGCCAGTCCCTCGCACGGCCCGAGCTTGCCGTGCTGCTCGCCTACGCCAAGCTGACCCTCTACGAGGACCTGCTCGCCACCAGCGTGCCCGATGATCCCTATCTGGCCCGCGAGCTATCGCAGTACTTTCCGCACGAGATCCAGGACAGATTCCCGACCGCGGTCGAATTCCATCGCCTGCGGCGCGAGATCATCGCGACCAGCCTCGCCAATGCGGTGATCAACCGCGGCGGCCCGGCCTGTGTCGTGCGCCTGATCGACGAGACCGACGCCGATATCCCGACCATCGTCATGGCCTATGTGGCGGTCGACGAGTGCTACGGACTGAAGTGGCTCAATGACGCGATCGATGCGCTCGATACCTGCATCGACGGCCAGGTGCAGCTGTCCCTCTACGCTTCCGTGCAGGACCTGCTGCTCTCGCGCATGGTCTGGTACGTGCGCAATGTCGATTTCAGGGACGGGCTGGAGGCCGTCGTCGCGCGCTTCGGCCCGGCGATCCGCCAGATCGTGGCCGGGCTCGACACCACCCTGCCGCAGGATTTGCAGGCCGTGCGCAGCAAGCGGCGGCAGGAGCTGACCGACGCCGGCGTTCCGTCCGGCCTTGCCGGCGAGCTCGCCGATCTCGACGCCCTGGTCTCGGCCCCCGATATCGTGACGGTTGCCGAGCGCACCAGCCGCCCGATCGGCGATGCCGCCGCGACCTTCTACGCTGCGGAAGCCAATTTCCGGCTCGACCGCATCGTCGCAGCCGCGCGCAGCGTGCCGGCAAACGATTATTTCGAACGTATCGCGATCGATCGCGCCGTAGAGCAGATCGCCAGCGCCGAAAGAAGACTGGCCGCGGACATGCTGGCAACCGGCCAGTCCGGCCAGCAGGCCGTCGAGACCTGGCTCGCGGCCCATCCCGAAGCGACGCGCATCCGCCGCTCGGTCGAGGAGATTGCCGCCAGCGGCCTGACGCTCGCCAAGCTGACGGTGGCGGCGAACCTGCTGGGGGATTTGGTCAAAGCCTGAGGCGTGCGAGGCAGCGAAGCCGGGGAACGGAGGAAGCCAATGATCCACGCGACTTGCCATACCGCCGATAATGTCCGCTGCATCGAGTTCGATGCCACGCCCTGGTTCAGCGACGCCGACGCTCCGCGCATTGTCGATTTGGCCCAACGCGGATGGGTCAGCACGGCGATTGCAGATTCCCTCGAGCGCCGGCGGGGATACGAACGCCTGCACGACCTCGTCGAGTATGCGGCGAAGCGACTGCAGCCGGAATCCCTGGAAGACCCGGCCTGGGAAACTTTCGAATGCATCGTCGATGGCCCCGACGCCGTGGCCTGGCTCGAGAAGAACCGGCCCGACATCGTGGCAAGGATCCGGTAAGCCAGGGGACGCGCAACCGGCGCCAAAGGAGCCGCGGCGCTAATGGCCCGTGGAGTTCCGGTTCATGTCCTCCAGGATTTCGCGCATCGCGTCGAACTGCGTGCCAAAGCCTTTCCAGTCGCCGGACTTCAATCGTTCAACGGCCTGATTGTAGCGGTCGAGCGCCTCCCGCGTCTGACTTGCCGACGGGGGCGTGACAGGCATTTCCTCCTTCGTGCTCGAGACCGGCCGCACCGCGCCAGGCTCGATGAACAGCGCCGACAAGGCCTCGTCGAGCGTCTCCTTCATCACCACATGCTCGCCGTAGGCCGCGATCACGCGTTTCAGCTCCGGCAGGTGTCCCTGCTCCGCCCGCAGATAGAGCGGCGTCACATAGAGGATCGAGTTCTCGATCGGGATCACCAGCAGGTTCGCGCCGCGTATCACCCGCGAGCCCATCTGATTCCACAGCGTGATCTGTTGCGATATCTCGGTACTCTGATTGATCCGCGCCTCGATCTGGAACGGCCCGTAGACCAGCTTCTCCTTGGGAAACTCGTAGACAATCAGCTTGCCGTAGTCGGGCGCGTCGCAACGCGCGGCGAGCCAGGCGATCATATTGTCGCGGCGGCTCGGCACCATGGGAAGCATGAGGAAGAACTCGGCCTGCGGCTCGCCGGGCAGCCGCATGATGATGTAATACGGGGCCATCGTTGCAACGCCGCCGCCGCCCGGCCGGCGCGGGAATTGCCAGAGATCCTCGCGGTTGTAGAAAACGTCGGCGGCCTCCATGTGATAGGTCTGGTAGAGCTGCGCCTGAATCAGGAACAGGTCCTCCGGATAGCGAATATGCCTCTGCAGATCCGCCGGCATGGTCGAGAATGGCTTGAACAGGTTCGGAAAGATGCGCCTGTAGGTCGCTGCAATCGGATCGCCGGTGTCCATCAGATAAAAGTCGACGGTGCCGTTATAGGCATCGATGATGACCTTCACCGAATTGCGGATGTAGTTGATATCCAGGTCCTGGACCGGCTGCGCGGAGGGGAAGTAGGAACTCACCGTGTAGGCGTCCTGCATCCAGAACATCCGCCCATTGCTGATGACCAGATAAGGATCGTGATCGAGCCTGAGGAACGGGGCGATCGTTCGCACCCTCTCGCCGATATTGCGCCGGATCATGATCCGGCTGTCGGCCGTGACGTAGCTTGAGAGCAGCAGGTTCGGGTCGTTGAAGTAGTAGGCGAACAGGCCCCTCCACACCATCGCTCCGATCGGAACGCCGCCCGTACCGTCATAGGCGGCGTAGACATTGTCTTTTCCCTTCGGATAGTCGAACTCCGGCGTGCTCCCCTTGACGATGACGTAGTCGTCGCTCCGTTCGCCGTAGTAGATGCGCGGCTCGTGGATCTTGGGGCCGCCATCCGAAACCGGCGGGATATCCCGCAAATAGAGCAGCGGCAGCCCCTCGGTGCTTTTGCGCGTCACCGGGCTCATCACCGCGCCATTGCCGTGCGTAAACAGCACGTGGCGGTTGACCCATGTCTGGGCATTCGGCGGCAGCAATGAGGGCCACAATTCGCGGGCCGAGAGCATGACGCTTTGGTAGGAGCCATCGAGCCAGTAGCGATCGACGTCAAGATCATGGAATTTGTAGTAGGTGCGGATCTCCTGCAGCTGTGCGTAGGTGTCCGACAAGGGCAGCCAGTCCCACAGCCTGATATTGTCGATTGTCGCCTTGTTGGCGTCGAGCGTCTTGAAGCTGAGCTTCTGTTCGGCGGCAAACGGCTTGGCTGCGATCTGATCGAGATTGTATGCCTGCCGGGTGAGCGCGATGTTGCGTTCGATGTAGGGCTTCTCCAGCTCCAACTCGCTTGGTTTGACGAAGAACTGCCGGAATAGCCCGGGGACGACGGCGGACAGTGTGAACGTGCCGACGCCAACGAGCACGATCGCCACGGCCGGAAGCCGGTAGGCGCGAACCCGGATGTTCGCCCAGGCGGCCAGCGCCGCGATGATCGAAAGTCCGATCATCAGCCACAACGCCGGCAGCCCCACATGCACGTCGGTGTAACTTGCGCCGACGACGACGCCGTTATCGCCGTAGAGCAGCAGATAGCGGTCGAGACCATAGGACCAGGCTTGTACCGCGAAGAGAACACCAAGCAGAGCGGAGCCATGAGCGATCGCTGTCGGCGATATTGATCGGCGGTGCATGTCGTATTCGATGTCGCCGTGCACCCAGTAGATCGCCGCGGCGAAAAGCGCGCTCAGAACGAGCGCGAGAATCATCCAGTTCTTGATGAGGATGTAGGCGGGCAGCGAGAAGAGATAGAAGCCGATGTCCTTGTTGTAGAGCGGATCATCTGCGCCATATGGCACCTGATAGACGAAGCGCAGGAAGACGCCCCAGTTGCCGACTTCGGCGGCGGCGACCAGCAGGGCGAGCAAAGCCGCCCCGCCTGCGATCAACCGGGGCCACGGCAGTCGATCGCGGAGATGCGCGAGCAGATCCGGCGGCGCGGTGCCTGCGAAGTCCCACACCGAAGCGGCGACAAGCTGTGTCGACCGCCGTCGGGCAAAGCGTAGCGCGCACCATCCGTTCAGGCAAAGCATGACGGCGGTTCCGGTCCAGACCGCAAGAAAGACGGCGGTCTTGGCGCCGATTGTTGTCCAGAAGACCTGGAGATAACCGATCGAGGAAAACCACAGCCAGTCGACCAGGAGGTCGCTCGCGAGCCAGAGCAGGATCAGGCAAATCACAATGACGACGGCCGCAATGATGAGCCCGACCACGGCACTTTGCCTTGGCACCTTCCGTTCGGGTCCGGTAATCCCGATCGTCATGGCTCGATCATAGCGGAAATGAGGGACGCCCGCCCGCCCGATTTCGCGGTCGGGACAGCGCCTCGGGGACGCGGGTGCCCGAACCTGCGTCGCCGGGATCGCGCAACAGCGCAAAGTGGCGAGGTCCGAGTGGCGCAGCCGGCGCGAGAAGTGCATTGCGGCGCCCGCCTCCTCTCCCGTCAACAGCACTCGTATCCCGGCGGTCTCGGGTCTATAATCAGATAGCCGCCCATCGTATGGCGAGAGACTGCAGGGAAGACGACCTCACGGTGGATGGTTTGCAATCTGCATCGGAGGTGATGTCATGGCCATTGCTCCCACGCTCCAGAAATACCTAGCCGCTGAAAACATCCAATACGAGGTGATCCCGCACGAACTCAGCATGACGTCCACGCGCACGGCTGAGATATGCCACATCTCGGGCGATCGCCTCGCCAAGGGCATCGTGTTGCGGCGCGACGGTGAATACGTGCTGGCGGTCTTGCCCGCATCGCATCACCTCCGCCTGTCGGAACTGAGAACGGAACTCGGTGACAATGTCCACATGGCTGACGAAACCGAAATCGATCGGCTGTTCCACGACTGCGTACACGGCGCCGTTCCCGCCGTCGGCAAATGCTACGGGCTGAATATCATCGTCGACGACAGCATCCAGACACAGCCGGATATCTATATGGAAGCCGGCGATCACGAGACGCTGCTCCATATGGGTCACGTGCAGTTTGCGCGCTTGACGGCCAACGCACCGCGCGGGCGCTTTAGCGTGCACAACTGAGGATTTGCGCTCCGCCCATGGCCTTTGCGAGCTTGGGCGGGGAACCCCGGCCGCGAAGTGGCGGTTGAATTGTTCAGGAGGGCGGCAGCGTTGGCGCTTGTCTGCTCGAATCACCGGGGAATGATGCTTGCCCCTGCGATCTCGTGCCCGATCGGTTGCAGAGTTCAGAAATTGAGGGTGCTGCTTGCATTGCATCAACGCACTTGAACCCCAGGAACGGAAAACCCAGAACGGAGGCTCGCCATGAAAGTCAAAGACGTGATGCACAAGGGTGTCGACTGGGTCAGCCCCGACACGCCTCTCACCGAGCTCGCCAAATTGATGCGGGCGCATGACATCGGCTGCATTCCGGTTGGCGAGGACGACAAGCTGGTCGGGATGGTGACCGACCGCGATATCGTCTGCAAAGGGCTCGCAAGCCACGGCTTCGACGCCGCCCGCGCGACGGCGCGCGATGTGATGACCGAGGGCATCCATTGCTGCCGGGAGGACGATGACCTCGCAAAGGCGATGCATCATATGGAGAAGCTGCAGGTCCGCAGGCTGCCCGTGATCAACAAGAGCAAGCGGATGATCGGCATCATCAGCCTGGGTGACCTCAGCCGTTCCGCGCCAGATGATATGCTGACCGAGACCGTCAGGAGTGTTTCGGCGCATCACTGAGATGCGGCCGGGAAATACGGCCAGAGCTCCTCTCGCGATCGCCGCCCGACCCGACGTTGAGCTGAGCCCGAGCCATGCGTTTAACAGGGAACCATCGCGGCGCGAAAGCGGCGGCCCGACGCGGTCCACTTTGTGCCGGTGTGAACGCAAGGCGATGTGGGCGCGCGTCGATTTGCCGGCGCTGTCCGGCGTTTCAGGTCCCCCAGATCGACCGACCGCGAGGTGGCAGATCGACCTGCGTGAAGGGGCAAACTCCGCCGATGCGGTGCGCGATCGACGTCTTAGCGTCCTTGAAGGGCGTGCTTGAGTGAATTGATGACCAATTCGGAGACGATCAGACCGATGCTCTCGGCATCGCGCCGGCTGGGCGTGTCCCCTTTTCAATTTGTCGGGTCACCTGCGTCCGAACAGTCCGCCCACTACGCCGCCAATCAATCCACCTGGACCGCCATCGCTGCGGTGATGGTGAGCACCACCCCCACCGTGACGACGGACCAGACGTCCTTCATCGGATTTGTCACTGCTGCTGGAGCTGGCGTGCGCCGCTGAGACTGACTCGGTCAGTAGCGCCTGATGCTGTTGCGTGTTGAGAAAGCCAGTCTTGGGATAGCCGCGTGCCGCCTGCCAGCGCGTAATGACAGACCGGGTCGACTCGTCGAACCGTCCGTTGACCTTGGTGTCGAAGCCGAGACGAGTCAGCCGGCGCTGCACGTCTCGACGCCTTCCCTTGTCGAGGCCTACCTGATCTTCGGTTTCCTGAGTTGCCTCCTGGGCAAAGGTCGCCGGATCGACGGATGCCAACAGTTCGCGGTCGGTCGTGCTGGGACCGGCTTGGGCAACATTTGCACCGACGAAAACTCCCAAGACTGACAATGCGATGATGAAGACACGCAATGGCTTGTTCTTCCCTGATCCTAGAGCCTCTCAGTGATTTCGACTTTGAGAGTTGATGTCGGGCAACTGTTATCCGGGTCACTTGTTCCTTATCACGCGTCGAATGTTACACCGCATGACACTGAGACTGCCCAACAAGAGAGGGCAGATGCGCGCCCGACCGTCCGAATTGGGTTGCCGGCTCAACCGGGGTGAGACTACCGTCAAGAACGGTCCTGACGCCCTTGAGATGGGATATCTGTTTATGCTGCGATTGGCGGCGTCATCGTCTGCTACGGTCGAGCGAAGCTCACCGACAATCGTCGCGCGATGGTTCGTCTTAAAGGCGGGGCTATTCGCACCGGAGAACAAGAACCTCGCGGCTGGCCGACCCTGAAGGGGCCGTTTCTTTGCGCATATCTGGCCACACGCAAAAGCCGCCAAGGTCTCCCTCGACGGCTGGTGCCGTTGCGTTTGCGTACAGGTACTGCGTCGAGCGGCGCTCGAACGCAGCCCGTGCTCGCTCTTATTGGACGCACGCGACCTTCAATGAGGGCCGGTGGGTGCGTTGCCAGTGTGCCGGGCCAACGATCCCCGATCCTTATGAGATGTGACTGGCGGCGATGCTCTTCAAGCGAGCACTACTGTCCCATTCGATGAAATGGCAAAGCGCGTTTTCAATTGCCCGACACCCCTCTCGCCGAGCTTGCCAAATTGATGCGAGCGCATGACGTCGGCTGCATTCCGGTTGGCGAGGACGACAAGCTGGTCGGGATGGTGACCAACCGCGACATCGTCTGCAAAGGGCTCGCGAGAGCAAGCGGATGGTTGGCATCATCAGCCTGGGTGACGTCAACCGTTCCGCGTCAGGCGATGTGCTGACCGAGACCGTCAGGAGTGTTTCGGCGCATCACTGAGACGATGCGGGCGCACGTCGATTTGCCATGGCATCCGGCGGTTCCGGTCGCCCAGCCGGCCGACCGCGAATTGGCCGATCGACGGGCGCAAAGCAGCACCCCCCACCGAGGCGGTGCGTGGAAAGCGCTGCACCGGGATCCAGGCGACGGGGTCGTCTAACCCGTCAAGACGACGCCGGTCGCGCCATCCTGGCATTTCCGAGCAACACGGCTTCAAAGCCTTGCGCATCACCGCTGACATTCACCTGCTCGAAGTAGTCGTACCAACCCGACGCGGCGATCTGCCGCTCAAATTCGCGCTGAAACTCGACGTTCGGCACACGATAGACGCAAAAGAAATCGTGCGGAGCACGGCGATCGGTGTCGGGAGAGTTCATGCCATAGGCAACGACGTCGACGCCGGCGGACGTCAGGCCTTTGACCGCTTCGACTATTTTCTTCGCGAAATCGGTTCTCTCGCTTTCCGGACATTTGGCCCAGGCGGGACGATAGTTATAG
>NZ_JBFULT010000174.1:0-12864 GCF_054049755.1 Bradyrhizobium sp. P5_C11_2 | reverse complement strand
CCCATAACCCCAGGGAGCAGTTTGGCGAAGACTCGCCGTTGGTACTGCTGCCGCCGGTAATTCCATAGACCTCGCGGTGGGTCCCGGCCTTCGCCGGGACGACAACTAGCTCCCGCTGAACGAATTGTACCCCTGGTCTTCCCAATAGCCGCCCTTGTAGTCGTTGGTGACTTCCATCGAGACGACGTATTTCGGGTTCTTGAAGCCGAGCTTTGTCGGCACGCGGATCTTCATTGGAAAACCATAAGCGCGCGGCAAGATCTCGCCCGCGTATTTGAACGTCATCTGCGTCTGCGGATGCAGCGCGCTGCGCATGTCGAGCGGCGAATTGTAGCCGTCCTTGTCGGCGCACTGGAACCAGACATATTTCGCGCGCGTGTCGGCGCCGATCAGCTTGAGGAAGTCGCGCAAGGGCGTGCCGGTCCAGCTTCCGATCGCGCTCCAGCCCTCGACGCAGATGTGGCGGGTGATCTGGTTGACCTGTGGCAGCTTGTAGAGCTCGTCCAGCGTCCAGGACTTCTTGTTGTCGACGAGGCCGCGCACCTCGAGCTTCCAGTCCGCGGCCGAGACATCGGGCGCGTCGTCGAGATCGTAATAGGCATTGAACGGGAACGGTTTCGTGATCGCACTCTCGGGGAAGGTCGGTGCCAGCGCATCGGGATTGAAGATGAAGGCCTGCACGGMATCGTTGAATTTCGAGACGGACTTCAGCATCTCCTCGGCGGAGGACGAGTCGATGACGTTGCAGCCGGTCAGCAGCGTCAGCGCGCCGAGACTGGCGCCGCCCGCGATGAAGCGGCGGCGGGTGGGGTCCGGCATCGCCTTGATGGAGTCCTTGATCAGCAGCCGCTTGTCGACGCCGGGGATCAGGAATGAACGCTTGGCCATGACTTCCTCCTCTCAGCGACCGATGATCATTGCCCGCAGGCTCTTCGGAACCAGCAGCGCCAGCAGGACGTGAACCACCAGGAAGGCACAGATCGCGGCCATGCAGAAGAAATGGACATAGCGCGCGGTCGGATAATCGCCGAACAGCGTGACAAGCCAGTGCAGTTGCACCGGCTTCCACATCCCCAGGCCCGACAGCACGATGAGCACGCCGACCACGATGATGCCGGCATAGAGCAGGCGCTGCACGTAATTGTAGACGGTGAGGTCGTCGTGCCCGAGCTTGAAGGTCAGCGCCGCCCTGACGTCGTGGAGCACACCGGATGGTGTGATCGGCAGCAATTTTTTGCGGAAGCGGCCGGTGGCGAAGCCGGTGACGAGATAGGCGAGGCCGTTCACCATCAGCAGCCACATCGCCGCAAAGTGCCAGAGCAGGCCGCCGCCGAGCCAACCACCAAGAGTGTACTCGCGCGGAAAACTGAAACCGAACAGCGGCGAGGCGTTGTAGATCTGCCAGCCCGACAGGATCATCARGATCATGGCGAGGGCGATGATCCAGTGCATGACACGGACCCAGGCCGGCTGGATCACTTTGGCGGGGGTGGCGCTGACCTGCTCGTCGCTGACTGTGAGGCTCGACATGATGGTTCCGTCCTGAAGGTCGTCTGACATCGAATATACGTCGATGCGGCCGCTTTCGTTACGCCCCGCTGGCCATCGAATCGATGCCGCTGGGCTATCGTGGTCACAATAAAGCGAGCCGGGTGGCCCCGGCTCGCCGTTTCGTCGCACCCTGTCGGGGATGAAACAGGAGGGCGCGGTGTTAGGTTGCCGGCATCAGCACGGTATCGACCACATGGATCACGCCGTTCGACTGGTTGACGTTGGTGATGGTCACCATCGAGGTGCCGCCCTTGGCGTCGACGATCCAGGTCTTGCCGTCCATCTTCTTGACCGTCAGCTCCTCGCCCTCGGCGGTCTTCAGCTTCTTGCCGTCGGTGAGGTCGGAGGCCTCGAGCTTGCCCGGCACGACATGGTAGGTGAGGATCTTGGTCAGGGTCGCCTTGTTCTCAGGCTTGACCAGGGTATCGACGGTGCCGGCCGGCAGCTTGCCGAAGGCGGCGTTGGTCGGCGCGAACACCGTGAACGGGCCCTTGCTTTCCAGCGTCGGCACCAGGCCGGCCGCCTTCACCGCAGCCACCAGCGTGGTGTGGTCCTTCGAGTTGACCGCGTTCTGGACGATGTTCTTCGAGGGGAACATCGCGGCGCCGCCGACCATGACGGTCTTTTCCTCGGCGCGCACCGGCGCGATGACGGTCGCGGTGATGGCCAGCGCGCTGAAGGCTGCAGCAGTGAGATAGGCAATGCGCTTCGACATGGAGAAACTCCCGATTGGATTGTGACCGGCGATGGCCGGTGCTTGAGTTGGGGCAACAACGGCGGCTGCGGCAGTTTGGTGTGAAGCAGCAGCGCGTCGTTGGACTGAACTACGGGAGGGTTGGCGATGTGGTTTCGGGGAAAAATTCTTTGTGATGCGTGAAACTATGTGGGGGCGTCTCCGTGTGATGAACGCACGTGCGACCACGAAGAGGAATTGTAGCCCGGATGGAGCGAAGCGTAATCCGGGGTTGTCGCGTGCGGATCGACTTGTCCCGGATTGCGTTTCGCTCCATCCGGGCTACGTGGCCGATCATCAATCCCTGTTGTGCGGCGTCTGGATGAACCCGCGATTATGCGTCGGGCTGATCAGCAGCTCGTTGATGCAGACCCGCGCCGGCATGCTGGCGATGAACGCGATGGTGCGGCCGAGATCTTCGGATTGCAGCATCCTGGCCTGCTCCTCCTCGCTCGGCACCACCGGGCGCAGCTTCAGGATCGGGGTGGCGACCTCGCCCGGCATCAGGCAGCAGGCGCGCAGGCCGTTGACGCATTCGTCCATGTTGAAGGAATGGGTCAGCGCCAGCACCGCATGTTTGGTGGTGGTGTAGGCCGGGCCCGGCATCTTCGAGACGTGGCGTCCGGCCCAGGACGAGACGTTGATGATCGAGCCGTCCTTCTGCTTGCGCATGGTCGGCAGCACCGCGCGCATGCAATAGAGCACGCCGTTGAGATTGACCTGGACCAGCTGGTCCCAGCCCTCCAGTTCCATGTCCTTCCAGCTCCGCTTGGGGACATTGATGCCGGCATTGTTGACCAGGAGGTCGATCCGGCCGTGCTTCGCGACGATCTGATCGGCCGCCTTCTGGGCTTCAGTGGCGACGGACACGTCCAGCGCAATGGCCTCGGCCGCCCCGCCGGTCTTGATGATCCTGGCGACCACGGTATCCAGGGCATCCCTGCGCCGGCCCGACACCACCACCGTCCAGCCGTCGGCCGCGAGTGCCTCGGCGCCGGCTTCCCCGATCCCGCTGCCGCCGCCCGTGACCCAGGCCACGCGTTTCCCGTTTTTGGTCATGCCAACTGTCTCCGTTGCTTCATTGGGGCGGTTTTTGCTAATCCAGCCCTCGGTTTTGACCGGCCTTTACAAGCCTTGCGGTCGAGGAAATCTTGCATGAACCAAGCTGCCAACGCCAACCTGTTTTCCCGCCTGTTCGACGGCCTGGACGATCCCAAACGCCTCGCGATCGAGACGCATGACGGTGCCCGGATCAGCTATGGCGACCTGATCGCGCGCGCCGGGCAAATGGCGAACGTGCTGGTCGCGCGCGGCGTGAATCCGGGTGACCGCGTTGCGGTGCAGGTCGAGAAATCCGTCGCCAACATCGTGCTGTATCTTGCGACCGTGCGGGCCGGTGCGGTCTATCTGCCGCTCAATACCGCCTATACGCTGAACGAGCTCGACTATTTCATCGGTGACGCCGAGCCGTCGCTGGTGGTCTGCGATCCCGCCAAGGCCGAAGGGCTTGCCCCGATCGCCGCCAAGGTGAAGGCTGGGGTCGAGACGCTCGGCCCTGACGGCAAGGGCTCGCTGTCGGAGGCCGCCGACAAGGCGAGCAGCGCGTTTACGACGGTGCCGCGCGAAAACGACGATCTCGCCGCGATCCTCTACACGTCGGGTACCACCGGCCGCTCCAAGGGCGCGATGCTCACCCACGACAATCTCGCGTCGAACTCGCTGAGCCTGGTCGGCTACTGGCGCTTCACCGACAAGGACGTGCTGATCCACGCGCTGCCGATCTATCACACCCACGGCCTGTTCGTGGCGACCAACGTGACGCTGTTCTCGCGCGCGGCAATGATCTTCCTGCCGAAGCTCGACCCCGACCTGATCATCAAGCTGATGGCGCGCGCCACGGTGCTGATGGGCGTGCCGACCTTCTACACGCGCCTGTTGCAGAACTCCGCGCTGTCGCGCGAGACCACAAAGCACATGCGGCTGTTCATCTCGGGCTCGGCGCCGCTGCTGGCCGAGACCCACCGCGAATGGTCCGCGCGGACGGGTCATGCCGTGCTCGAGCGCTACGGCATGACCGAGACCAACATGAACACATCGAACCCCTATGACGGCGAGCGCGTGCCCGGCGCGGTCGGCTTCCCGCTGCCCGGCGTCGCCGTGCGCGTCACCGAGCCCGAGACCGGCAAGGAGCTGCCGCGCGACGAGATCGGCATGATCGAGGTCAAGGGCCCGAACGTGTTCAAGGGCTATTGGCGCATGCCGGAGAAGACCAAGGCCGAATTCCGTGGCGACGGCTTCTTCATCACCGGCGATCTCGGCAAGATCGACGGCAAGGGCTACGTCCACATTTTGGGCCGCGGCAAGGACCTCGTGATCTCCGGCGGCTTCAACGTCTATCCGAAGGAAATCGAGAGCGAGATCGACGCCATGCCGGGCGTAATCGAGTCCGCCGTGATCGGCGTGCCGCATGCCGATTTCGGCGAGGGCGTCACCGCTGTGCTGGTCTGCAACAAGGGCACTGAGATCAGCGAAGCCTCGGTGCTGAAGGCGCTCGACGGCCGGCTGGCAAAATTCAAGATGCCCAAGCGGGTGTTCGTCGTCGACGAGCTGCCGCGGAATACGATGGGCAAGGTGCAAAAGAACGTGCTGCGGGATACCTACAAGGATATTTACGCGAAGAAGTAGATCACTTGGCTGAAAAGCCCCGCCGCACACTCGCCGTCGTCCTGGCGGAAGCCAGGACCCATTACCCCAGCGAGATGTTTGACGCGAAGCTGGTGACCACGAGTCTTCGCCAAACCACTCCCTGGGGTAATGGGTCCTGGATCGGCGCTCGCTCCGCGAGCTTGTCCAGGACGACGATGGTGGTGATATCGCGCACACTCTAACCCCGTCATTGCGAGGAGCTCTTGCGACGAAGCAATCCAGACTGCAACCGCGGAAAGATTCTGGATTGCTTCGCTTCGCTCGCAATGACGGAGGTTGCGGTGGCTATTGGCCGCCCGCCAGGCTCATCACAAACCGGCTGCCGACGATGAACAGGTAGCACCCGAACGCGACCTCAAGCGTGCGCTTCGACATCGCATGYGCGGCTCTGACACCGAGCGGCGCTGTGACGAGGCTCATCGGCATCACCAGCACGGCGCCGATCAGCGAGACGTAGCCGAGCGCGAACGGCACTTGCAGCGCTGCAACGCTCGGATAGATCGCCGCCGCCGGCCAGCCGGCATAGATGTAGCCGAGCGCGCCGGGGATCGAGATCAGCACCGCAAGCGCCGATGAGGTCGCGACGGCCTGATGGATGGGGCGGCCGTAGAACGTCATCAACAGGTTCGAAAACAATCCGCCGCCGATGCCCATCAAGGTCGACAAAATTCCGACGCAGAAGCCGTAGACGCGCATCAGCGGGCCCTTCGGCAGATCGTCGCCGAGCTTCCAGGTCTCGCGCGCGAAGATCAGCCGTATGGCGGCTGACCAGGCGACGCAGACGAAGACGATCTTGAACAGCCGCTCCGGCGCGTAGCGCGCGACCACGCTGCCGGCGATGACGCCGATCAGGATCGGCAGCCACCAGACGCGCAGGATCGATATGTCGACGGCGCCGCGCTTGTAATGCGCCTGGAACGAGCGGATCGAGGTCGGGATGATCACCGCGAGCGAGGTGCCGATGCAGAGCGGCATGCGCACGTCGAGCGGCACGCCGGCGATGCGGAAGCATTCGTAAAACACCGGCACGAGAATCGCGCCGCCGCCGATGCCGAACACGCCGGCCAGAAATCCCGAGAGCGCACCGGTTGCGATCAGCAACAGCGCGAGCTCGACGATCTCCTTGATATCAAGACCTGCAATCACCCCTGACCTGCCCCGGCGACTGGTCGCAACGTCTCCGAGAGGCGCTCGGAGTTGGCTGCGGGCCAAGCTGTAGGCGATCTGATTCGTGCGGTCGACACGCTGCGCCTCCCGGCTGGGGTGGAATGCAGGCTACGCATATCCAGGCTGGGCCGAACGGCATCGGAGGGAGGGCAGGCCAGCGCCCGGCGGACGGGTTGGCGAGGCGGCTGACCGACCCTCTCGGCAGTTTGGACGGCATGGTCCGTTTAGATGCGTTCCAATAGTGATTTCAATGCGCCTCGACGGCGATAATAAGAACTGAATTAATATTCTCTCTTTGATCGGCACACCATCGCTCTGGTATACCAAGACCCTGATTGGCCCTGTTTCATCAACGCTGTAGCGCTGAACCCGGGTTCGATTTATGGAGATTTGGTGATTGCGCAGGCGAAATCGACTCCGTAAATAGAGCCGACCTTTCGCGATCCCCACGTGCCCCATGCTGGGCCGCAAAAAAACATCAAAGCCCATGACCGCAYGGATCGAACGACCGCTTTCACCACACATGCAAATCTACCGCTGGACGCTGACGATGGCCCTGTCCATCGTCCATCGCGCCACCGGCATCGCCCTTTATGTCGGAACCCTGCTGCTGGCCTGGTGGCTGATCGCGGCGGCCTCCGGCCCCGCCGCCTATGGCCACGTCCAGGCCTTCACCGGCAGCATCATCGGGCGCCTGATCGTGTTCGGCTACACCTGGGCGCTGATGCACCATATGCTGAGCGGCATCCGGCATTTCGTCTGGGACCTCGGCTACGGCTTCAAGGCCAATGAGCGCGAGGCCCTGACCTGGGGCGCGCTGATCGGCGGCATCGTGCTGACGGTGCTGATCTGGATCATCGCCTACGCGATCGGAGGTGGACGATGAGCGCGACCGATACGCCGAAGCGCAGCATGCGCACTCCGCTCGGCCGCGTCCGCAATCTCGGCGCCGCGCATTCGGGCACGTCCGATTTCTGGCGCCAGCGCATCACCGCCGTCGCGATGGTGCTGTTGATGATTCCGGTGCTGGTGATCATCATGATGCTGCTCGGCAGCAACCAGGCCGGCGCCAAGCAGGTCCTCGGCTCGCTGCCAGTTGCCATCATCATGCTGCTCTTCATCGTCGCCAGCACCTGGCACATGAAGATCGGCATGCAGGTCGTGATCGAGGACTATGTCCACAACGAGAAGCTGAAGCTCGCGTCGATCATGCTCAACAATTTCTTCTCGATCGCCGTGGCGCTCGCGTCGATCTACGCGATTCTCCAACTTTCATCCGGAGTGTAACCCATGGCCAACGCGACGAATGGCAAGGGCAACGGCGCTCCCGCCACCAACGGCAAAGCCTACCCGATCGAAGACCACACCTATGACGTCGTCGTGGTGGGCGCCGGCGGCGCCGGCCTGCGCGCCGTGGTCGGCTGCAGCGAGGCCGGCCTGCGCACGGCCTGCATCACCAAGGTGTTTCCGACCCGCTCGCATACGGTCGCGGCGCAGGGCGGTATCTCCGCCTCGCTCGGCAACATGCACAAGGACGACTGGCGCTGGCACATGTACGACACCGTCAAGGGGTCGGACTGGCTCGGCGACCAGGACGCGATCGAATACATGGTGCGCAACGCGCCCGAGGCGGTCTACGAGCTCGAGCATTGGGGCGTGCCGTTCTCGCGCACCGAGGACGGCAAGATCTACCAGCGCCCGTTCGGCGGCATGACCACCGAGTTCGGCAAGAGCCAGGCGCAGCGCACCTGCGCCGCCGCCGACCGCACCGGCCACGCCATGCTGCACACGATGTACGGCCAGTCGTTGCGCCACGCGGCCGAGTTCTTCATCGAGTTCTTCGCCATCGACCTGATCATGGACGACCAGGGCACCTGCCGCGGCGTCATCGCGCTCAAGCTCGACGACGGCACGCTGCACCGCTTCCGCGCCCAGACCGTGATTCTGGCGACCGGCGGCTATGGCCGCGCCTATGCGTCCTGCACCTCGGCGCACACCTGCACCGGCGACGGCGGCGGCATGGTGCTGCGCGCCGGCCTGCCGATGCAGGACATGGAGTTCGTGCAGTTCCACCCAACCGGCATCTACGGCTCGGGCTGTCTGGTCACCGAAGGCGCGCGCGGCGAGGGCGGCTATCTCGTCAACTCCGAGGGCGAGCGCTTCATGGAGCGCTATGCGCCGTCGGCGAAGGACCTCGCCTCGCGCGACGTGGTCTCGCGCGCGATGACCATCGAGATCCGCGAGGGCCGCGGCGTCGGCAAGAAGAAGGATCACATCTTCCTGCATCTCGATCATCTCGATCCGGCGGTGCTGGCCGAGCGGCTGCCGGGCATCTCCGAATCCGCCAAGATCTTCGCCAATGTCGACGTGACGCGCGAGCCGATCCCGATCGTGCCGACGGTGCACTACAACATGGGCGGCATCCCCACCAACTACCACGGCGAGGTGCTGACCAAGAGGGACGGCGACGACAACGCCATCATCCCCGGCCTGATGGCGATCGGCGAAGCCGCCTGCGTCTCCGTGCACGGCGCCAACCGCCTCGGCTCCAACTCGCTGATCGACCTCGTCGTGTTCGGCCGCGCCGCCGCGCTGCGCCTGGCCGAAAAGCTCACGCCCAACGCCAGCCAGCCGGAGCTGCCGGCGAACTCGTCCGAGCTCGCGCTCGGCCGCCTCGACCATTACCGCTACGCCTCCGGCGGCACGCCGACCGCGAAGCTGCGCGAAGGCATGCAGCATGTGATGCAGAACAACTGCGCGGTGTTCCGCACCGGCGAAGTGCTGAGCGAAGGCCAGAACCTGATCGAGAAGGTCCACAGCGGCATCACCGACATCGCCGTCTCCGACCGCTCGCTGGTGTGGAATTCGGACCTCGTCGAAACGCTCGAGTTCGACAATCTGATCTCGCAGGCGGTGGTGACGATGAACTCGGCCGCCAATCGCACCGAGAGCCGCGGCGCCCATGCCCGCGAGGATTTTTCCGAGCGCGACGACAAGAACTGGATGAAGCACACGCTGGCCTGGCTCGACGACGCCGGCAAGGTCAAGATCGAGTACCGCCCGGTTCACAACTACACCATGACCAACGACGTGCAGTACATCCCGCCGAAGGCGCGCGTGTACTGATCGAACAGTAGCCGTCATTCCGGGATGGTCCGAAGGACCAGACCCGGAATCTCGAGATTCCGGGTTCGACGCTGCGCATCGCCCCGGAATGACGAAAGGTTAGAGAAATGGTTGAATTCGCACTTCCGAAGAACTCCAAGATCACCGGCGGCAAGACCTGGCCGAAGCCCGCGGGCGCGACCGAGGTCCGCGAATTCCGCGTCTATCGCTGGAATCCGGACGACGGCAAGAACCCGAGCGTCGACACCTATTACGTCGACACCCATGATTGCGGTCCGATGGTGCTGGACGGCCTGATCTGGATCAAGAACAACATCGACCCGTCGCTGACCTTCCGCCGCTCCTGCCGCGAAGGCGTCTGCGGCTCCTGCGCCATGAACATCGACGGCCAGAACACGCTGGCCTGCACCCGCTCGATGCACGACGTCAAGGACGGCGCGGTGAAGATCAATCCGCTGCCGCATCAGCCGGTGGTGAAGGACCTCGTTCCCGACCTCACCAATTTCTACGCGCAATATGCCTCGGTCGAGCCGTGGCTGAAGACGACGTCCCCGACCCCGCAGAAGGAATGGCGCCAGAGCCACGAGGACCGCGAGAAGCTCGACGGCCTCTATGAGTGCATCCTCTGTGCCTGCTGCTCGACCTCCTGCCCGAGCTATTGGTGGAACAGCGACCGCTATCTCGGCCCCGCCGCGCTGCTCCAGGCCAACCGCTGGATCTCGGACTCCCGGGACGAAGCGACCGGCGAGCGGCTCGACAATCTCGAGGATCCGTTCCGGCTCTATCGCTGCCACACCATCATGAACTGCGCCAAGGCCTGTCCGAAGGGCCTCAACCCGGCCGAAGCCATCGCCGAGCTCAAGCTCAAGATGGTCGAGCGGCAGGTTTAAGACACGACAGATCAGGCCCGATTGCCGCGCAAAAGGTGCGCTCCCTCTCCCGCTTGCGGGGGAGGCATAGGCGGCCTTTGGCCGCCGTTCTCAGAGGACGCCGATGCGAAGCACCGGCTATGGTGGGGCTGGTGCCGCAACCGACACTCCCGATATGGAGAGAGCCCCCCACCACCGCCTGGCCTGAAATGGTTGGGGCATTCCACGACGGGCGCAAATTTCGGTAAAATTTATTCCAACTCGCGCCGCGCGCGAACCGGGAAATCACAACCTCCGGTTCAGGTCATTCACCTCTTCCTTCTTAGCGCGAAATTCAAGTAAGCTCTCGGGTCACGGACCGGAGCGACTGTGCAAGGCGCGCAACGCAATTCGCTGAAGCTGTTGCAGTGGATGATGGCTGCATCCCTGGCATTGCCGATTGCGCTGTTCGCGATCGCCGCCACGATCTCCTACACATCGACAAAAGACATCGCCGATCGCGAGATCGAGCGCACGCTCGACGTCGCGCATGAGCACGCGCTCAAGGTGTTCGAGACGATCGACCGCAGCCTCGCCGAACTCAACGAGGTCGTGCGCGGCATCCCCGACGATGTCATCCGCTCGCGTGAACCCGCGCTGCACCGCCGCCTGAAGCGGCTGACCGATTCGCTGCCGCAGCTCAAATCGGCCTGGATCTTCGATGCGGACGGAAAGGCGCTGGTCAACAGTCTCGTCTCTCCGCCGCCGCAACTGAGCTTCGCAGACCGCGATTACTTCTATTCCCATGTCGACCAGAATATCGGCACGTTCATCGGCGCCTCGCTGACGCCGCGCCCGCCCTATCAGGGCGCGCGCTTCTTCGGCATGAGCCGCCGCCGCGACACCGATGACGGCAGCTTCATCGGTGTGATCCAGGCCTCCGTCCTGCCGGAATATTTCGAGAGTTTTTACGCCAGGATCGGCTCCGAACCCGGCAGCTTCTTCGCGATGGGACGCGCCGACGGCGTGCTGCTGGCGCATTTTCCGCGGCTCGACCGGGATATCCGGCTCGATCCCGGCGGACCGGTCGGCCAGAAGATCGCAGCCAACCCCGTCCACGGCCTCATCACCATCGCCTGGCCGTCGGACGGGATCGAGCGGCGCATCGGCTACAGGCGCATCGCCGACTATCCGATCTATGTCAGTGCGGGGCTCGAGACCTCGGCGATCCGCGCGCGCTGGTTCGCCACCATGGGCCAGCATCTGGTGTTCGGCATTCCCGCGACCGCGCTGCTGTTTTTCCTGCTGACGCTGGCGTTTCGGCGCACCCAGCACCTCCAGGCCGAAGCCGCAAGGCGGCGTGAGGCCGAGGAGGCGCTCAAGCACAGCCAGCGCCTGGAGGCGCTGGGACAGCTCACCGGCGGCGTTGCGCACGACTTCAACAACCTCCTGACCGTGATCCGCGCCTCCGTCGACCTGTTGAACCGGCCGCAGCTGAGCGAGGAGCGGCGGCAGCGCTACGTCACCGCGATCGCGGATGCGGTCGCGCGTGCGGCCAAGCTGACCTCGCAGCTGCTTGCCTTTGCGCGGCGCCAGACCCTGAAGCCGGAGGCATTCGACGTCGGCGAACGCTTGCAATCGCTGCACGACATGCTCGCGACGCTGCTCGGACCGGCGATCGAGATCGCCATGCGGCTGCCGGCCGAGCCCTGCCTCGTCAATGCCGACGCCGGCCAGTTCGAGACGGCGCTGATCAACATGGCGACCAACGCGCGCGATGCCATGCAAGGCAAGGGCAGGATCACCTTCACCGTGCAGGCCGCGCCGGCCGTTCCGGACACGCTGGCGCACCTGTCGGACAGCCATGGTTTCGTCAGCGTCGCCGTCAGCGACACCGGCGTCGGCATTCCCGCAAGCCGCATCGGCCGCATCTTCGAGCCGTTCTTCACCACCAAGCAGGTCGGCCATGGTACCGGCCTCGGGCTGTCGCAGGTGTTCGGCTTCGCCCGGCAATCCGGCGGCGAGGTGACGGTGACGAGCGAGGTGGGGCAGGGCAGCACCTTCTCGCTCTATCTGCCGCGGGTGCCGCCGAATCTGCTGCCGCAGCGCCAGGCGCCGAATACGGCGCCGGGCGTTGCCGGCAGCGGCATGTCGGTACTGGTGGTCGAGGACAATATCGAGCTCGCCAATTTCGCCGCCGACGGCCTCACCGAGCTCGGCTACAGCATCACGCTGATCGACAATGCCACCGATGCGCTTGCGGAGCTGGTGGTCGATGCGGATCGCTTCGACGTCGTATTCTCCGACGTGGTGATGCCGGGGATGACCGGGCTCGATCTCGCACAGGCGATCCGCGATCGCGGCATCGGCGTGCCGGTCGTGCTGACCACCGGCTACAGCGAGGCGCTGTCCCAGGACGGCAGCCTCGGCCTCGATCTCGTGCAAAAGCCCTACTCGGTCGACGAGCTGTCGCGCGTGCTCCACCGGGCTGGGCGAATACGGCGCGTGCGAGACGGCGCCGCCGAATGAAGCTAGCCGCGGAACCCGCAGGAACCGTTTGATTTCTCTTGCGTTATCCGGCCATGCAAAAGCCGGCCGGACAGCGCGCGCGGGATACCAGGCAGGGCAAGGAGCCGCCCATTGTCGAAATCGTCGGCGAGAGTGGCGACGAGGCCGCTCTGCCGCCACCCGAACTGGTCGAGCCTGATCCCGAGCTCTCGCCCGAGGCCGAGG
>NZ_JBFULT010000173.1:0-12880 GCF_054049755.1 Bradyrhizobium sp. P5_C11_2 | reverse complement strand
GATCCGTCCCATCGGTATAAATTGCCGATGGTTCGTCTCAAAGTATTCGATTAGTTCATCGCGTTCGTCTTGTGTGGGACGTCCGTCACGCTCTTTGCTCTTTCCAACCAAATTGAGGTGACTTAAAGCGACGCGCGCGAGGCGGGCTTCCTCGGCTGAAACCTCGATGCCGTGCACAGCGGCGGCATGCGTTATGATTGTGCGGATGAAAGACAAATCGATCGCCAACGTCGCGGGGCCAGCACCCTGCTTGGCACGCTTTCTTCCGAACTCGATGAGCCGCTCTCGATTGAGAGCGGGCAGCTTCACACTGCCGAGCTCCGTCTTGAGCGACGCCATCACGGCAGCTTTTGATCGGCGAGGGGGTTTTCCAACTTCGCGCATGTCTTCGTCGTGCAGGTCGATCAGGTCGCCAAATGTGCGAATGTTCCGGACTACGCGTGGCTTTGACGATCCGTTGCGGTCAATGTTGCGCTCCATCTCGAGCGCCCGTTCTTCTCCGTCCTTGCGTCGTCGGAACGTCTCGGCCACATAACGGGTCTTGCGGCGGACTTGGACGCGCCAGTTTCCAGATGCCAATTGAGTGAAGGTCGCCACGCGTGTGCACTCCGGCTTTCGTGTGCACTATGTGTGCACCGAGAGGTCAAAACGGGTACAAACGTGTGCAATTTCGGCTAGTTTGGAGTGCACACGTTCTTCTTCCATCCCATTGAGATAGTAGGGCAAACGTTTGAAATCGCAAGACTATCGTTTTTCCGTCGCCCCCATGATGGATTGGACCGACCGGCACTGCCGGGTGTTCCACCGTCACCTGACCCGTCGGGCGCTGCTYTATACGGAGATGCTGACGACCGGCGCCATCATTCATGGCGACCGGGAGCGGCTGCTTGGATTCGACGCGGTGGAGCATCCGGTGGCGCTTCAGCTTGGCGGGTCGGACCCGCGCGAGCTCGCGCAGGCTGCGCGGATCGGCGAGGAGTTCGGCTATGACGAGATCAATCTCAATGTCGGCTGCCCGTCGGACCGCGTGAAGGATGGCCGCTTCGGCGCCTGCCTGATGGCGGAGCCGGAGCTCGTGGCGAGGGGCGTCGATGCGATGAAGCGTGTGGTCGCGGTGCCCGTCACCGTGAAATGCCGCATCGGCATCGACGACCAGGATCCGGAAGTGGCGCTCGATACGCTGGCGCGTGCGGTGGTCGCCTCCGGCTGCGACGCGTTGATCGTGCATGCCCGGAAAGCCTGGCTCAACGGCTTGTCGCCGAAGGAGAACCGCGACATCCCGCCGCTCGACTACGATCGTGTTTATCGCCTCAAGCGCGCGATGCCGGACGTGCCTGTCATCATCAACGGCGGCATCCCGGGCATCGACGCGGCGAAAGCACATCTCGAACACGTCGACGGCGTGATGCTCGGCCGCGCTGCCTATCAGGATCCGTGGCGCCTGCTCTCCGTCGATGCCGAGATCTTCGGCGAGGCGGCGCCGCATGCGACCATGCAGGACGCGCTCGAGGCGATGATGCCCTATATCGAGGAGCAGCTCGCGCGCGGCACGCGGCTGCACGCCATCACGCGGCATTTCGTGGGCGCGTTCCACGCCGTACCCGGCGCGCGCGCCTTCCGCCGCCATCTCGCCGAGCTGGGGGTGAAGCCGGGCGCGGGCACCACCGTGCTGCGCGATGCGATCGCCCGGATCGGCAGCGGCGCGCCGGCCGAGGCCGCTGCGTAGCCACTTTGCGCGGAGTGCTCCGAAGGGCCTGATGAGGGATTCGGCGCTTCGGAGCGTGGTCGCTCAGCGGAATAGGTCGAAGTGATAGTTCACGCCGACGCGGAAGGTGTGGAATTTCGCGGCGTTCCAGTCCGGCAGATCGTCGTGCTTGAACTCGGTGTAGAGATACTCGGCCTTGGCCGACCATTTCGGCAGGAACGCCCATTCGACGCCGCCGCCCGCGGTCCAGCCCATCTTCATCTTGTTGAGGCCGCCGTCCTTCAATTCGCCGGTGGCAAGACCTGCGGTCCCGAAGAACAGAAGTCGTGAATCCATTGTCGCGATGCCGGCGCGGGCGCGGCCGGTCATGTACCAGGGCAGGCTGACGGCCGCGCTGTTGACGGCGTCGTGGTTCTTCAGGTCGGTGCCCTCGAAATCGTTCTCGATGCCGACCACGAACATCGGCGAGATCTGGTAATTGTAGCCGATCTGCACGCCGCCGACGGCGCCCTTGATCTTGCCGCCGCTGGTTCCCACGAGATTGTTGAAGGCGTCGTCGGCGCTCGTGCCGTAGCCCGCATTGAAGCCGGCATAGAGGCCTGTCCAGGAATAGACCGGCTGCGGTGCCGTATAGGCAGGCGCCGCATAGCGCGGCGACAGGTCCGCTGCGCCCGCGCTGCCCGCGGCGAACGCGATGGCAAAGGGCAGGGCGCTCATCGCGCGACGTAAGGCGGCTTTGGCAGTCATGTCTCAATCTCCCACTTGGCCGCCTCCGTCAGGGAGCAGCCCTTGTCCAACCCCGATCCGGGAATGGCTCTCTTATAAACCGACTGGGCGGTTTGTAAATGACGGAAATGCCACACCGGCACGCGTTCGGAGCAACTCGCTTCCGAATGCTGGGTGTTAGCTACTGCCTTTGTCAGGGGGTGGTCTGTTGCAGGGCCAGGCGATGCCCGCCATGACGAAGCGGATGGCTGAGCTCTGCATATCCCTCCCGATCTACGGCTGACGTCGCGGAAAGATCCGGCCGACTGGTTCGGGATATTGCGGAAGGAGCTCAACGCGAGGCACATAGCGCCCCTCGTCGATCTCGCGCCGGACATGCGCGGCGATCTCTTCCATCGGTGCAAACCAGACGTCGCCTTGCGCGACCGTCCGCTCGAGGAAGCCGGCGAACACGTGCCAACGCGCGAGCCGTCCCGTCGCGAAGGGATGCAGCGTCGGGATCCACAACCCGCCATAAGCGTAGGCCGCCTGGAATTCCTCCAGGAAAGCCGCAAAGCCGTTGCTGGGGCTGCGCACGGGCATGAAGTAGTCGAGGTCGAAGGACTGGACATATTGCGGCCAGTCGTCGAGGCCCCAATGCGTAGGCAGCTCGATTAGCTCGCCGCTGTTCGCCCTGCTCTTGATGACATAGGGCACATCATCACCCATCAGCGAAGCATCATAGGTGAAGCCTCTTCCCAGCAGCAGGTCGAGGGAGCGATGCGAGAAATTGTAGAGGGGCGCCCGCCAACCGCGTGGCGCCTGTCCCGTCGCCTTGCGGATGATGTCGATGCCGAGATCGAGCCAATAGGCCTCCTCTTCCCGTGTCTGGTCGAGCGGGTTCTCGTGAATATAGCTGTGATGCCCGATCTCGTGGCCGCCGGCGAGCATCGCCTCGATGGCGGAGGGATACTGTTCGATACACCAGGCCGGAACGAAGAAGGTCTGCTTGATTCCGAGCTGCCGATAGGTCTCGACGATGCGCGGCACCGCGACGGTCGGCCCATAGCGCAGCATGGAAATGCCCGAGACGCGGTGATTGCCGTCACCGGGGTGCTCGACATGGATCAGGCTGTCGGCATCCATGTCGAACGTCAGGCAGCAGGCGCACTTCGCTCCGTTGGGCCAGCGGACGGGGTTGGCGATCATTCGTGGCGCCTCCGGAGTCGGTCTGCCATTCAAGCGCTCAGCTCTTTCGAAGCCGGCGGCGGTTTCGAGCCCATGCATTGGGCATGCCACCACCCTCCAGCGCGCTGATGCCGGTCGCCGCCGCGGAATTGTCATATCAACTGGAACAGAACCTGCTTCCACTTGCATCGACACCGCGGACGGATGGCCCGTTCCGAGAATGGCCTTGCCATCCCGTTCCGAGTATTTGCCGATCGGAGGAAAGATGGCACACGGGTATGAAGACGGCAGACTTGATCTGCCATTTGTCGGGCATTGCACCTTCGGCAAGCGGCCCGTCTGCCTTGAGTGGGACAGGCTCGACGCCGATGTCGCGGTGCTCGGGGTGCCCTTCGACATGGGCACGCAATACCGTTCGGGCGCGAGGTTCGGGCCGCGCGCCATCCGCGAAGCCTCGACCCTTTTCTCCTTCGGCCATGGTGGCGCCTATGATCATGAGGATGACGTCACCTATCTGCCGCTTGACAAGGTGCGCATCGTCGACGTCGGGGACGCCGACATTGTCCACACCGATACGGCCAGGAGCCATGCCAACGCCGAAGCGGCAGTCCGAAAGATCCTCGAACGAGGCGCGATGCCCGTGGTCCTTGGCGGCGACCACGCCGTCAACATTCCCTGCGTCAGGGCCTTCAGCGGGCATGGCCCGATCCATATCGTCCAGATCGATGCCCATCTCGATTTCGTGGACGTGAGGCATGGCGTGCGCGAGGGACATGGCAATCCAATGCGACGCGCGGCCGAGCAGGCCCATGTCACGGGCTTGACCCAGATCGGCATCCGCAACGTGTCGTCGACCGCCCGCGAAGGCTATGAGGATGCCCGTGCGCGCGGCTCCACCATCCTCTCGGTGCGCCAGGCACGCAAGCTCGGCGCCGACGGCGTCCTGGATCGGATTCCGCACGGCGCCCGCTATTATGTGACGATYGACATCGACGGCTTCGATCCCTCGATCGCACCGGGAACGGGAACGCCGAGCCATGGGGGCTTTCAATACTACGAGGTGATGGAGATTCTTCAGGGCCTCGCGAAGCGAGGCGAGGTCGTCGGGATCGACCTCGTCGAGGTCGCTCCAGCCTACGATCCCGCGGGCGTGACCGGCATTCTTGCGGCACAGGTGCTGATGAATTTCCTTGGCTATATCTTCGAAGCGCGTTCGCAGCGAAAGTGAACAGCCGTCCCGCCGCCACGTGCCCTAATCGACCGCCAGCCGCGAGCGGCGATGGCTGCTCTGAAGCTCCGGGTAGCCGGTGAGCATCAGCTTGTCGGAACGCACGCCCCAGCTTTCCAGGCGATCGAGGAAGCTCATGCCAAGCAGGTTGGTCTTCATCTGTCCGCGCTGCACGACGAGGGCCGGAACCGATTTCTCGACGAGGTGGCCGACGGCGAGACGGTCGAGGGTGAGCCGGGCCGCCTTGGTGTGACCGCCCGCGGTTTCGAGGTCGACGTCGTATTCGAGCATCTCGAGCGGCAGCCCGATCGCTTTCGCGGTTTCCCAGGTCAGCACCACGGAGGTCGCACCGGTATCGATCACCATTGGCGCGGCAACGCCGTTGATCTTGGCGCGCAACGCGAATTCGCCGCCCTGGCCGCGCTGGATCTGCACCGCGGGAGCGGGCGAGGCGGCCTGCCCGCGGAACATGTGCGAGACCTTGTGGCTGGCGCGCGCGATCTGATCGGGATCGCCATAGGCGACGACGGCACCGGCGGTGCCGGCGAGCATGATGAGGACGAGCAGGAAGCGGATCATCGCGCGCCTCCACAAGGGCGCACGCAGCTCAACTGCGCTTCGGCGATCCCGCGATCGGCTGCAAACCGGCTTCCGTCATGCGCGCCGGCAGCATCGCCATGACCGCCAGCCGTTCCGCGCTTTCCATCGCATGCCAGCGCGCGATCTCCGGCAATGTGCGGCCGCAGCCGAAGCACAGCTTGGTCTTGGGATCGATCATGCAGACGGCGACGCACGGCGTTTCTTTGCTCATTGTGACATAGTGGGGGATCGTCGGGCATTTCTGCAAGCATGTGTTTAAGAGCCCGTACCTGCGCTCATGATCGGCTTGTGGCGCGGCCGGCGCTTCTCGTCAGGCACGAGGGAGCCCTCCGGCTGGAGCGGCGGAGAATCATCTGACAGCGGCGCCAGCGCGCTCATCACCCGCTCCGGCGGGAAGGTGACGATCACCTCGGTGCCGATGCGCAGCTTCGATTTCAGCGTGAACGTGCCGCCATGCAGGTCGATCAGGTTCTTCGCGATGGGCAGGCCGAGGCCAGCGCCCTGTTCGGCCGATTTGATCGAGTTGGAGCCCTGGCCGAACGAGGCGAGCACGACCGGAATCTCGTCCTCCGGAATGCCGGAGCCGGTATCCTTCACCGAAAGATACTGTCCGCCCGATGCGGTCCAGCCGGCCTTGAGCCAGATCTCGCCGCCCTGCGGCGTGAACTTGATCGAGTTGGACAGCAGGTTGAGCACGACCTGGCGGATCGCGCGCTCGTCGGCCCAGAGCCGCGGCATGGCCTGCTCGAACACCTCGTGGATGGTGATGCCGCGGCTCGATGCGCGCAGCTTCATCAGGTGGTGGCAGTCGGCGACGATGCCGACCAGCGCCACCGCCTCCTCGTTGAGCTCGTAGCGGCCGGCCTCGATCCGCGACAGATCGAGGATCTCGTTGATGAGGTTGAGCAGGTGCACGCCGGAATTGTGGATGTCGGCGGAATATTCCTTGTAGACCGGCACCGCGTGCGCGCCAAAAATCTCGCTCTTCATCACCTCGGAGAAGCCGAGGATCGCGTTCAGCGGCGTGCGCAGCTCGTGGCTCATCTGCGCGAGGAAGCGCGACTTGGCGACGTTGGCGGACTCGGCGCGGTGACGCGCCTCGTCCGAGATCGCCTTGGCCTGCTCGAGCTCGCCGATCAGCGCGTCCTTCTCGGCACGCGCTTCCAGTGTCGCGAAGGTCGAGGCGTGCAGCTGGCGCGCCAGCAGCACGAAATAGCCTTCGGCTGCGAGCGCGAGCGCCGCCAGGATGTAATTGTCCAGCGAGCCGATCATTGCAAAGCTCAGCGCCATCGCGACGGCAACGGGCGCGGTGGCGGCGAGGGCTGCGATCGGTAAATTGGCCGCCAGCATGCTCGACACTGCGATCACCAGCAGCATCAGGAACATCATCAGCGTTTCCGTGACCATGTCGAGCACGGGATGGATCATGATCGCCATCCAGCACAGGCCATAGAGCAGGTCGAGCACGACGAAGCGCGTCCGCCATGCACGCGTCGCCGTGGGCGATGACGCCTCGGCCAGGAACCGCCGGCAGCTGCGGACCATCGCGCCGTGGATGCAGAGCATGCCGCAGGTCCAGGCCACGGCCGGGATCGGCTGCATCCACAGTCCGAACAGCACGCCGGTCGCCACCACCAGCAGCATCACGACATAGGAGGCGGACAGTCTTGTCTGGGCATATTGACGGAGCAACTCGGCGTCGAAGGCGGGCCGGGTTCCGCTGGTCGACGTTAACTTGTCGCGCGCCTCGCGCACCCGCTGCGCGGCGGCCCGGCGACTGCTCGCCGACGGCGCGCTCACCGGCGCGGCCGGAAGCTGCACAACCTCGGGCTTTTCAGCGGGGTTACTCATCGCACAACAACAATTCCTGCCCGCGCGAGACGGGCCTTCTGCATTGTCTATCTGTGGCAATAAATCCTTAAGAGGTGCCTTAAGGAGCTAAAGAATTACGTTAACCGGGCGTTAATTCGAATCCTGTCCACGCCGCTCAGTGCAGCAGCGCATGCTGCGCCACATAGACCACGGCCCCGGCCAGATATCCGGCGAGCGCGGGAACCGCGATGCGGCGGGCGTACCAGAGGAACTCGATCCGCTCGAGCCCCATGGCGGCGACGCCGGCGGCCGAGCCGATGATCAGGATCGATCCGCCGGTGCCGGCACAATAGGCGATGAACTCCCAGAGGAAGCTGTCGGGCGGATAGTGCGCGAGATCGTACATGCCCATGGTCGCGGCCACCAGCGGCACGTTGTCGATGACGGCGCTGAGCAGCCCGAGCACGACGACGATGACATCCTGGCGACCGATCACGGTGTCCAGCCATTTGGCGACCAGGGAGAGCAGGCCGGCATGATCGAGGCTGGCGACCGCGAGCAAGATGCCGACGAAGAACACGATCGAGCCCATGTCGATCCGCGTCAGCGCGTGCGCAAGCGTCAGCGGGCGGCGGACATGCTCGTCCTTGTGGCGATGAACGATCTCGCCGACCAGCCAGACCAGGCCGAGCCCGAACAGCACGCCCATGAAGGGCGGCAGATGCGTGACCGTCTTGAAGGCGGGCACCGCGATCAGCACGCCCAGGCCCAGATAGAACATCAGGTTGCGTTCGAACCGCTCGACGCTCAGCAATCCGTGGTCCTTCGGCGGCGGCGCGATGGTCTTGCCCTTCAGCGAAAGGCCGATGAACGCGAGCGGCACCAGCAAATTGACCAGCGAGGGCAGGAACACGTTGCTCATGATCTTCAGCGGCGTGATCTGCCCGCCGATCCACAGCATGGTCGTGGTGACGTCGCCGATCACGGTCCACGCGCCGCCGGCATTCGCGGCGATGACGATGAGAGAGGCGAACAGCAGCCGGTCCTCGCGCCGGGCGATCAGTCGCTGGATCAGCGAGATCATGACGATCGTGGTCGTCAGATTGTCGAGGATCGCGCTCAGGAAGAACGTCACGAACCCGACCAACCACATCAGCTTGACCTGGCTGGTCGTGCTGATGCGGGAGGTGATGACCTCGAAGCCGTCATGGGCGTCGATCACCTCGACGATGGTCATCGCGCCGATCAGGAAGAACACGATCTGCGCGGTCGAGGCGACGGATTCATCGAGCTGACGGCCGACCACATTGTGGTCGCCCGTCGCAGTCGCGTAGACCGTCCAGAGCAGCCCCGCAGCCAACAGCGCGGACGCGCTCTTGTTGACCCCGATCGGGTGCTCGAGCGCGATCGCCGCATAGGCGAGGACGAAGATTGCGGCGAGTGCGATCAGCAAGGCAGGGTCAGTTCGTCACTGTCAGCGGTTAAGGCGCGCGAGCAGGCTCGACGTATCCCAACGCTTGCCACCCATTTTCTCGACCTCGGCGTAGAACTGGTCGACCAGCGCAGTCACCGGCAGATTGGCGCCGTTGCGGCGGGCTTCGGCCAGCGAGATCGAGAGATCCTTGCGCATCCATTCGACCGCGAAGCCGAAATCGTACTTGTTCTCGTTCATGGTCTTGTAGCGGTTTTCCATCTGCCAGGACTGCGCGGCGCCCTTGGAGATGGTCTCGATCACGGCGGCAACGTCGAGCCCACTCTTCTTGGCGAAGTGAATACCCTCGGAGAGGCCCTGCACGAGGCCGGCGATGCAGATCTGGTTGACCATCTTGGTCAGCTGGCCGGAGCCGGCGGGCCCGAGCAGTTTGCACATCCGCGCATAGGCGCCCGTGATGATCGGCTCGGCGCCGGCATAGGCGTCCGCCGCACCGCCGCACATGACTGTCAGCACGCCGTTCTCGGCGCCGGCCTGGCCGCCGGAAACCGGCGCGTCGATGAACTTGAAGCCGGCCTTGGTGGCGGCCGCGTCGAGCTCGCGGGCGACTTCGGCGGATGCGGTGGTGTGGTCGACGAAGGTCGCGCCCTTCTTCATGCCGGCGAAGGCACCATCGGGGCCGATCGTGACCGCGCGCAGGTCATTGTCGTTGCCGACGCAGCACATCACGAAATCCTGGCCCTCGGCGGCGGCCTTCGGGGTCGCCGCGGTCTTGCCGCCGAACTTGTCCGCCCATTCCTTCGCCTTGGCCGCGGTGCGGTTGTAGACGGTGACCTCATGGCCCCCTTTTTTCACGAGGTGTCCGGCCATGGGGAAGCCCATCACGCCGAGACCGAGGAAAGCGACTTTAGCCATGTTTGTAACCTTGTCCGTAGTTTGGGTTTTACGGTTCTTGCCGGGCGGGGGGCGCCAAACGGCGTTTTTGCAGTTCCGCTGTGAGGGCGGATTAGGAGCGCACCATAAACCCTTGAGGCGAGAGGGCAACGGCTTCGTTTGGCAGCCGCCTGTGCTAGAATGGCGGGCCTCGGGACTTGCATAAAGAGGGAGCGAAGGCATGGGCGGCGTGAGCGTGGGCGTCCTCGATCATTTCAACATCCGGACCCGGAATCTGGCCGACACGGTCCGCTTCTACGAGGACGTGCTGGGCCTGGAAAATGGCGCCCGGCCGAATTTCGCCTTTCCCGGCGCCTGGATGTACAGCGAGGGAAGGCCGGTGGTGCACCTCGTCGATATTTCTCCGACGGCGGAGCCACAAAAGCCGGATTCCGGCGTTGTCCACCACGTCGCCTTCGTCAGCCGTGGTTTTGACGGCATGAAGCAGCGCCTGGCGTCGAAGGGGATGAAGTTCGAGTCCCGCCAGGTGCCTGGCGGCGACCTTTGGCAGATCTTCGTCCACGACCCCAACGGGGTGATGATCGAGCTCAATTACGAGGCGGCCAAGGAGCAGGGGGCGGCGCCGGCCGAGATGGCTGACGATATCGGCAGGCAGTAGCCTTTTGGACGTTTCCGCTCTAATGGGGCATCCTGAACTCTAGGAGATGCGCTTTGAGCGTGACGCAGCAGCAGGTTCTCGACAGCCTTGGCCGGATCAAGTCGCCGCGCGGGGTCGCGCTCACCAATGCCAATGTGCTGAGCGCGATCAGCGCGTCCGACGGCAAGGTGTTCTTCTCGATCAATGTCGATGCCGCCGAGGCGCGGGCCTGGGAGTCCGTCCGGGCCGACGCGGAGGCAGCCGTGCGCGCCATTCCCGGCGTCACCACGGTCATGGTGGCGCTCACCGCCGAGCGCAAGCCCGGCGCTGCGCCGCCACCGCCACCGCCACCGACGCCGAGCCGCGGCACGCCGGGCGTGCAGCCGGTCCATGCCCACAAGCCGCCGCAGGGCGGTACCTCGCCGATGGCGCGGCAGTCCGAGATCCCGGGCGTTGCCGCGGTGATCGCGGTGGCCTCCGGCAAGGGCGGCGTCGGCAAGTCGACCACCGCGCTCAATCTAGCGCTGGGCTTGCGCGACCTCGGCCTCAAGGTCGGGCTGCTCGATGCGGACATCTACGGCCCCTCGGTGCCGCGGCTGACCGGCCTGCGCGACAAGCCGGAGCTGAACGGCGAGCGCAAGATGATTCCGCTGCGGCGTTTCGGCCTCGCCATCATGTCGATCGGCTTCCTCGTCGAGGAAGAGACCGCGATGATCTGGCGCGGCCCGATGGTGATGTCGGCGGTGACGCAGATGCTGCGCGACGTCGAATGGGGCGAACTCGACGTGCTCGTCGTCGACATGCCGCCGGGCACGGGCGACGCCCAGCTCACGCTGGCGCAGAACGTGCCGCTGAAGGGCGCCGTCATCATCTCGACCCCGCAGGACCTGTCGCTGATCGACGCGCGGCGGGGGCTCGCCATGTTCCGGAAGGTCAACGTGCCCGTGCTCGGCATCGTCGAGAACATGAGCTATTTCCAGTGCCCGCATTGCGGCACGAAATCGGACATCTTCGGCCACGGTGGCGCGCGCCACGAGGCCGAGAAGCTCGGCGTGCCGTTCCTGGGCGAGATTCCGCTGCACATGGCGATTCGCGCCAGCTCGGACGCCGGTAGCCCGGTGGTCGACAGCGAGCCGGACGGCCCCCATGCGGCGATCTATCGCGCCATTGCGGGCCAGGTCCGGGACCAGCTCAAGGGCGTCATCGCCGCGGCCTGAGCCGGCCCCGCCGAGCCCGCGGGGCCATGCGACTTTCGTAGAGCCCCGTCATGCCAATGTCGCGTTCCGAAACCGGGGCTTCCGTGTTAAAGGCCCACGGCAGTCAAGCCCCTTCGGTTCGACGCGGCCCAAACGCKTCGCCGGAATGAGCGGCGGCAAAGAGGAAGTCTAGGGGAAACAAACGCCCCAGCAAGGAGAGACCTGAAGATGAAGCGTCGTGATTTCTTGAAAGTGTCGGCAGCAGGCGCGGCGGCGACCGCAGTGGCCTCGCCGGCGATCGCGCAATCSTCGCCSGAGGTGAARTGGCGCCTGACTTCGAGCTTCCCGAAGTCGCTCGACACCATCTATGGCGGCGGCGAGCAGGTGGCGAAGTACGTCGCCGAGATGACCGACAACAAGTTCCAGATCCAGGTGTTCGCCGCCGGCGAAGTCGTCCCCGGCCTGCAGGCGCTCGATGCGACCTCGAACGGCACGGTCGAGATGTGCCACACCGTGTCCTACTACTATGTCGGCAAGGACCCGACCTTCGCGATCTTCGCGTCGGTGCCGTTCGGCCTCAACGCGCGCCAGCAGAACTCCTGGCTCTACCAGGGCGGCGGCAACGAGCTCGCCAACGAGTTCTTCAAGAAGTCGAACGTGATCGGCTTCCCCTGCGGCAACACCGGCACCCAGATGGGCGGCTGGTTCCGCAAGGAGATCAAGACCGTTGCCGATCTCTCCGGCCTCAAGATGCGCATCGGCGGCATCGCCGGCCAGGTGCTCCAGAAGGTCGGTGTGGTGCCGCAGCAGCTCGCCGGTGGCGACATCTACCCGGCGCTGGAAAAGGGCACCATCGACGCGGCCGAGTGGGTCGGTCCCTACGATGACGAGAAGCTCGGCTTCGCCAAGGTCGCCAAGTACTACTACTATCCGGGCTTCTGGGAAGGCGGCCCGACGGTGCACTCCTTCATCAATCTCGACAAGTGGAACGGGCTGCCGAAGAACTACCAGGCGATCCTCACCAACGCGATGGCCAACGCCAACAGCTGGATGGCCGCGCGCTACGACATGCAGAATCCGTCGGCGCTGAAGCGTCTGGTGGCCGGCGGCACCCAGCTTCGTCCCTTCACCAACGAAGTGCTCGAAGCCTGCCTCAAGGCGACCAACGAGCTGTGGGCGGAAACCTCGGCCAAGAACCCCGACTTCAAGAAGTCGATCGACGCCATGCAGGCCTACCGCTCCGACGAATATCTGTGGTGGCAGGTCGCCGAATACACCTACGACAGCTTCATGATCCGCTCGCGCACCCGCGGCTGATCGCCGACCAAGCTGTCAGACTGAATGGCCCGGCCTCGTTCGCGAGGCCGGGCTTTTTCTTTGCTCTTGGGCGGGTGCCAAACAAAAAATATGGAAAACAACCCCATGCAAAGTAGAAATGGGGTGCGGGGGATATCCGCCGGCGGACGCGGCCAACAGTCTGACG
>NZ_JBFULT010000172.1:0-12962 GCF_054049755.1 Bradyrhizobium sp. P5_C11_2 | reverse complement strand
GCGCAGGCGCGCCAATTGCAGACACTGTCTGAGCCCGAACTCGTGCCGGTAACTTCCTACATCAGGGAAATCCACGCGCTGGGCAGTACGATGAATCTCGCGCAGCGGGCGATATGGTCGTTCGCGCACTTCGTTCCCAAAGAGATCGTCCGAGGGCTGATTGACAATTCCATCTCGACGAAGCTCGGCGGCGCAAAGCAAGACATCACGCTGGTATTCACCGATGTCCGGGGTTTCACGACGATCGCAGAATCCGCCGATCCTGACGTGCTGATGCGGCAGACGTCGCGGTACTTCTCAGTGCTGACTGAAGCATTCCTCGCTGAGGGCGGGACGGTCGACAAGTTCATCGGCGATGCCGTGATGGTGTTCTGGAACGCTCCGCATCCGCAACCCGATCATGTCGCCCGCGCCTGCCGTGCGGCGCTGGCGGCCAAGACCGCCGGTGAGCACCTTAATGCTGAATTCGAGGCTGATCGACTGAAGCCGTTCTTTACAAGGTTCGGAATTCATGTCGGCGAAGCCGTGGTTGGCAACGTCGGATCGACTGAGCGCATGAATTATACCGCTCTCGGCAACACCGTTAATCTTGCCGCGCGACTCGAAGGCCTGAACAAGGAATTTGGGACAACGATCCTGGTCAGCGAGGATGTGTATCGGCGGGTTGAGGATCTCTTCAAATTCAGGGCCCTTGATGCCGTCATTGCCAAGGGCATGACAAAAGAAACCAGAATTTTTGAACTCCTCGGAGCATCGTCATGAAGCGGACGCCGATCGCTCGCGGCATATTGTCGACGCTGCTCACAGTCTGGCTGAGCTTTGCCGCTTCAACCCTTCATGCCGGCGAAGACACGATCAAGGTCGGCATTCTGCACTCCTTGTCCGGCACCATGGCGATCAGCGAATCTGTTCTCAAGGACACGGYGCTCATGCTGATTGCGGATCAGAACAAGAAAGGAGGACTGCTCGGAAAGAAGCTGGAGCCAGTCGTTGTCGATCCTGCGTCCGATTGGGATGCCTTTGCCGAAAAGGCTCGCGAGTTGCTGACCGGGGAAAAAGTCGCGATCGTATTCGGTTGCTGGACCTCCATTTCCCGAAAAGCAGTCCTTCCCGTTTTCGAGCAACTGAACGGTTTGCTTTTTTACCCCGTTCAATACGAGGGCGAGGAGAGTTCGCGCAACATTTTCTATACGGGTGCCGCGCCGAACCAGCAGGCCATTCCGGCGGTCCGGTACCTCATGAGCAAGGAAGGCGGCGGAGTTCGCCGATGGGTTCTGCTCGGCACGGACTATATTTATCCGCGCACGACCAATCGGATATTGAGCGCCTATCTTGCTTCTGAGGGTGTGGCAGGGGAGGACATAACGACAATCTACACACCGTTCGGGCATTCCGACTGGCGCGAGATCGTTGCAAGGATCAAGTCTTGGGGTTCGGATGGAAAGCGAACCGCGGTCATCTCAACAATAAACGGAGACGCGAACGCTCATTTTTACCGGGAGCTCATAGCCCAACAGGTGAGTGCCAACAGCATTCCCGTCATGGCGCTCTCGGTCGGTGAGCGAGAATTGCTGGACATTGGCGAGAGTGGTCTAACCGGCCAACTCGCTGCCTGGAACTACTTCCAGTCGGTCAAGTCGCCGGAAAACGACGCATTCGTCAAGATGTGGGCTGACTTCAACGAGCAACGGGACAAGATCACAAATGATCCGATGGAAGCAACCTTCATCGGCTTCAGGATGTGGGCGCAGGCCGTCAGCCAGGCCGGCACAACCGACGTCAACGCGGTCCGTCAAGCCATGTACGGCCAGCGCGTAACGGCGCCGAGTGGCTTCGAGGTCGTCATGAACACCAATCATCATCTCTCCAAGCCGGCCATGATCGGCAAGCTCCAACCCACCGGCACCTTCGAAGTGGTCTGGCAGTCCAGCAGCGCGATCAGGGCGTCGGTGTGGAGCCGATATCTTCCCGAGAATGCCAAACGCGTCGCCGATTGGACATTTCCCTGGGTTTGCGGCGGGTGCATTGAGCCGACATTCAAGGACTGGTGACGGCTTTTTCCATCAGGATGAGGCCAATCGAGAAGGACAACGCCTTGGACCTTTGATTGTGACGCAACCACAGCTCGACTGGAGAGGTGCCGAGAAGGCCGTCGCCCCCCGCGTCAGCAAAGCTCGGAACGAATGACGCCTCCGCCAGCTCTCACACGCGTTGCATGATGCCATCCTGCCCCTGTTTTGCCCGACGGGTCAAATCGATTTCGAAAAATCGGAAAAGTCCAATGCCGTCAAGGGGCCGGCTACTGTGCATGGGGTTGTTTGCGCGTTTTTTGTTGGCCGGCGCCAGATACCCCGGGCCGGGCCCCATCGCGTCACGCCGAGAATGGCCTGAGCGGTCGCCTCAGCTATCCACCTTCAGCGCGGCAATGAAGGCTTCCTGCGGGATGTCGACCTTGCCGAACTGCCGCATCTTCTTCTTGCCTTCCTTCTGCTTCTCCAGAAGCTTGCGCTTACGCGTGATGTCGCCGCCGTAGCACTTTGCGGTGACGTCCTTGCGCAGCGCGCGCACGGTTTCGCGCGCGATCACCTTGCCGCCGATCGCCGCCTGGATCGGGATCTGGAACATGTGCGGCGGGATCAGTTCCTTCATCTTCTCGACCATGGCGCGGCCGCGGCCCTCGGCGCGGGTGCGATGCACCAGCATCGAGAGCGCGTCGACCGGCTCGGCGTTGACCAGGATCTGCATCTTGACGAGATCGGCCGGCTTGTAGTCGGTGAGATGATAGTCGAACGAGGCGTAGCCCTTGGAGACCGACTTCAGCCGGTCATAGAAGTCGAACACCACTTCGTTCAGCGGCAGATCGTATTTCACCATCGCGCGGGCGCCGACATAGGTCAGCTCCTTCTGCGCGCCGCGGCGGTCCTGGCACAGTTTCAGCACGCTGCCGAGATATTCGTCGGGGGTGAGGATCGTGGCCTCGATCCAGGGCTCCTGGATCTCCGCGATCTTGACCACGTCCGGCATGTCGACGGGATTGTGGATCTCGAGCTCGGTGCCGTCGGTGAGCTTCATCTTGTAGATGACGCTCGGCGCGGTCGCGATCAGATTGAGATCGAATTCGCGCGACAGCCGCTCCTGGATGATCTCCAGATGCAGAAGTCCGAGGAAGCCGCAGCGGAAACCGAAGCCGAGAGCTGCCGACGTCTCCATCTCGAAGGAGAAGCTGGCGTCGTTGAGGCGCAGCTTGCCCATCGCGGCGCGCAAGGTTTCGAAATCGTCGGCGTCGACCGGGAACAGGCCGCAGAACACCACCGGGATAGCCGGCTTGAAGCCCGGCAGCATTTCGGTGACCGGCTTCCTGTCGTCGGTGATGGTGTCGCCGACGCGGGTGTCGGCGACTTCCTTGATCGCGGCGGTGATGAAGCCGATCTCGCCGGGGCCGAGCTCGTCGACCTGAGTCATCTTCGGCGTGAAGAAGCCGACGCGCTCGACGTCATAGGCGGCGCCCGTGCCCATCATGCGGACGCGGCTGCCCTTCTTCATCACGCCGTCGACGACGCGGATCAGAACGACGACACCGAGATAGACGTCGTACCAGCTGTCGACCAAGAGCGCCTTCAGCGTCGCGTCGCGGTCGCCCTTCGGCGGCGGCAGGCGGGTGACGATGGCTTCGAGCACATCGGGAACGCCAAGGCCGGTCTTGGCCGAGATCATCACGGCGTCAGAGGCATCGATGCCGATGACGTCCTCGATCTGCTGCTTGACCTTCTCGGGCTCGGCGGCCGGCAGATCGACCTTGTTCAGGACCGGGACGATCTCGTGGTTGTTGTCGAGCGCCTGGTAGACGTTTGCGAGCGTCTGCGCCTCGACGCCCTGGCTGGCGTCGACCACCAGCAGGGAACCCTCGCAGGCCGCCAGCGACCGCGAGACTTCGTAGGCGAAGTCGACATGACCTGGCGTGTCCATCAGGTTGAAGATGTAATCCTTGCCGTCCTTGGCGCGGTAGGCGAGCCGGACCGTCTGCGCCTTGATGGTGATGCCGCGCTCGCGCTCGATGTCCATGGAATCGAGCACCTGCTCCTTGCCGGCCATTTCGCGGTCGGTCAGGCCGCCGGTCATCTGGATCAGGCGGTCGGCCAGCGTCGATTTGCCATGGTCGATATGGGCGACGATGGAGAAATTGCGGATGTTCGAAATGGGGACGGTCGTCATGGGCGCGGGATACCACTCACATCCCCGTGCGGCAACCATATTGCTGTATTTTCAGGGCCTTTCTTCACGCCAAGCTGATTCCACGGCGGCCCAAAACGCGCTACGCAACGGCTGATGTCCACGACCTCTCTTCCCACTGCCAGGGCGCGCGCGAAGACCCGGGTGAGCTTTGGCCGCTTCCGGGCCTGGCTGGTTGCCTGCGCGACCCGGCCGGAGGCGCGCCTCTGGCTGGTGATCCAGCTCGCCATCCTGCATGCCGTGCTCTGGACCTTCATCCTGATCAATCTCAAGGCAGCGCAGGACGTTCATATGGACGTCGCAGAGGCCTATGGCTGGGGCCAGAAATTCCTGCTCGGCTATGGCAAGCACCCGCCGCTGTCGGGCTGGATCGCCGGCGTCTGGTTCATGGTGTTCCCGGCGACGGACTGGGCGACCTATGCGCTCGCGATGGCGACCGTCGGCGTCGGCATGGTGATCTGCTGGCTGGTCGCGTTGCGCGTGGTCGACCCACGGCGCGCGTTCCTGGTCGTGGTGATGATCGCGCTCTACCCGATCTTCAATTTCAAGGGATTCAAGTACAACCCCGATCTGCTCCAGCTCGTCACGCTGCCGCTCCTCGTGCTCGCCTATCTCAACGCTTTCGAGAAGCGGAGCTGGCAGTCGGGCATCCTGCTCGGTCTTGCCGGCGCGCTGGCGTTGATGACCAAATACTGGGTGCTGACCATGATCGGCGCCATCGGGCTCGCCGCGCTGATCCATCCTGAGCGGCTGAAATTCCTGGCGTCGCCGGCGCCCTGGGTCGCGATCGCGACGCTCGTCGTGGCGATGATCCCGCACATCGTCTGGCTGGCGGACGCGCATTTCGTGCCGCTGACCTATGCCGGCGACACCTATAGCCTCGAGGACGGCGGCCAGGTGCATCAGCTCGTGTTCGGCTATGTCCTGCACAATGTCGCGCTGCTGGCGCTGCCGGTGGCGCTCGCCGCACTGGCAATGGCGCTGGTGCCGCCGTGGTTCACGCTGCTGTTGCGCGCGCCGTTGCGCATCGTCACGCGCGCCTGGGCGCGCGGCGCCAACGCGAGCGTCAATTTTTCGCAGGCGTTGAACGTCTGGATCATCCAGATCATCGTCGCGTTCGGCCCGCCGCTCGGCGCGCTCGCCTTCAGCATCTACATGAAGACGGATTGGGGCATCTCGCTGTTCTTCCTGGTGCCGCTGGCGCTGGTCGCGATCCCTGCGCTGCGCGTGCAGGGCGCGGCCCTGTTCAACATCGCCGCGATCTGGCTCGTGCTCAGCGTCGCGACGCTCGCTGCCTCGCCCTGGATCGCCGCGCGCGAGATCGCGGTCAATGCCGGCAACACGGCGACCTATGGCGCGCGCTCGGAGCTCGCGCGCGAGCTGACGCAGGCCTGGCACGCGCGCTTCGCCTCGCGCTGGGCGGTCGTCGCCGGCACGATGGAGTCGATCCAGCCGATGGTGTTCTACAGCCCGGATCATCCCGCCGCGTTCACGCCGAACGAGGCCTGGAATTCGGGGCTGACGTCGCTCGATGACGTCAGGAAATACGGCTTCATCGGCGTGTTCGATCCGACCGACGGCCGTCTGCCGGCCTTCGAGAAATGGGTCTCCGAGATCGCGCCGAACGCCGAGCGCATCGTGATGACGACACGCCGCTTCACCCACGGCAAGGCCGGGCCGTCGATGACCTGGAATATCTACATCGCGCCGCCGGGGAAATGATGCCTTCACCTCTCCCCGCTTGCGGGGAGAGGTCGGATTGCGCAGCAATCCGGGTGAGGGGGTACAGGTCTCTCGACGATCTCGCGTGTGGAGAGGCGCCCCTCACCCCAACCCTCTCCCCGCGAAGGGCGGGGCGAGGGAGCGCAGCACGACGCGTGGCGAGAGCTAAACCCCTTCCTCGTTGAACTTGCTTTCAACGAGCTCGGTGATCGCGGCGAGCGCGGCTTCCGCATCGTCACCGGCGGCCGCGACCGTGATTGTCGTGCCCGGTCCTGCGGCGAGCATCATCAGGCCCATGATCGAGGTGCCGCCGACGGTCTCGCCGCCGCGCGTCACCCAGACCTGCGCATTGAAGCGCTCGACCGMCTGCACGAACTTCGCGGAGGCGCGGGCGTGCAGGCCGCGCTTGTTGATGATCAGGAGCTCTTTGGACATCGCGCCCGCGGGCACGCCTGTCCCGGTCTGGTTTCCGAGCGGCGCGTCGTCGCTCATTTGCCGGCGAGCACGCGGCTGGCAATGGTGACGTATTTGCGACCCGCCTCCTGCGCCATTGCGATCGCGTCGGGCAGCGAACGCTCCTCGCGCACCTTGGCGAGCTTCACCAGCATGGGAAGGTTGATGCCCGCGAGCACCTCGACCTTCGGCCGGCTCATGCAGGATATTGCGAGGTTCGACGGCGTGCCGCCGAACATGTCGGTGAGGATCGCAACGCCGTCGCCGGAATCGACGCGGTTAACCGCCTCGATGATGTCGCTTCGACAGAGATCGGAATCATCCTCGGCACCGATCGTGATCGCTTCGATTTGCTTTTGTGGGCCCATGACATGTTCAAGCGCTGCCTTGAATTCGTCGGCAAGGCGCCCGTGGGTCACAAGTACTAGACCAATCATCGGAAAACTCCTCGCGGGCGCTTTTGGTGCACCGCACGAACGCGCCACTTTGACCATCCAGAGCCCCCGCGCAAGAGGGGATGTTGCGTATCTCCCTGAACTTAGACGGATGGATAAGGGGAGCTGCGCCGGTCTACTCGGTCGCGATAGTGGGGTTCATATGGTTACCATTTCCCTTCAAACAATCGCCTGAAGGGTTAACGGAAGATGAACTCTTGGTAGTGGTCAAGGCCGCAACAACCAGAGGGAGGGGCGAATAGTCGCGGGGGACCGGGATTCGCGGTATTTCGACACCGAAAATGCTTGTTTTCAGCGATTCTGCCGCCGGCAGGCGTTCCGCGTCCGCGGCGTCCAGATCGACCACCAGACCGACGGTCGCATGCTCCACGAAGTCGCAGCGGCGGATTCCCAGCCCCCGGATCTCGATCAGGCCGGCCAATCGTTGGGCGGGGCGGACCATAATTTCCTGGCCGACTGTCGCCAGATGGACACGGTCATCGCCGACCAGAACGGCCCTTTCGACCACGCCGGCGCGGCCGGCCATGATCAAATCGAAGGCAAGGCGCGACTTGCCTGAGCCCGAGGGCCCGCGGATCAGCACCGCCAGATCGCCGACCTTGACGGCGGAGGCGTGAACGCTGGGGCCATCTTCGCTCATAGCGCCGGCAGCCTCACCACGAAGCGCGCGCCGGCAACCGTAGGCGCGCCGTCCTCGTCCGCCGGGCCTGCGCGATTCTCGGCCCAGATGCGTCCGCCATGGGCGTCGACGATCTGCTTGGAGATCGACAGCCCGAGGCCGGAGTTTTGGCCAAAGCCCTGATGCGGACGGTCGGTGTAGAAGCGCTCGAAGATGCGCTCCAGCGCGTCGTCGCGGATGCCGGGGCCGTCGTCGTCGACCACGATCTCGATTTCTCCGCGCACGCGGCGGCAACTGAGCCGCACCTTGGCTCCGGGCTCGGAGAAGGATTGCGCGTTGGAGAGCAGGTTGGAGACCACCTGCCCGAGCCGCGAATCATGGCCGGTCACGGCGAACGTGTCGGTCGGGCCGCGGCCCTCGAAGCGCGCCTCGACCGCGACGTCGTGGCCGAGCTTGGTTTCATTGGCGACCGACACGAGCGTGGTCAAAAGGCGGCGCAGATCGACCGGTATGGCATCCTGCCGCTGCAACTCGGCGTCGAGCCGGCTCGCATCCGAGATGTCGGAGATCAGCCGGTCCAGCCGCTTGACGTCATGCTCGATCACCTCGAGCAGGCGTGCGCGGCTGTTCTCGTTGCGCGCCAGCGGCAGCGTCTCGACCGCGGAACGCAGCGAGGTCAGCGGGTTCTTCAGTTCGTGGGCGACGTCGGCGGCGAACATCTCGATCGCCTCGATCCGCTTGTAAAGCGCGTTGGTCATGTCGCGCAGCGCGCCGGAGAGATGGCCGATCTCGTCGCGGCGGCGGGTGAAATCGGGGATCTCGACGCGGGTCTTGATGCGGCGGCGGACGCGCTCGGCGCTGTCGGCGAGCCGGCGCACGGGACCCGCGATCGTGCTGGCGAGCAGCAGCGACAGCATGATCATGACGGCGGCGGCGACGCCGCCCACCTTGAGGATGGCCAGGCGCTCGGCGGTGACCATCTGGTCGATATCGTCGCCCTGCGTCGACAGCATCAGCGCGCCGTGGATGGCGCGCGAGCGCAGCACCGGGACCGCGACCGAGACGATAACCTCGCCGCGCGAATTGACCCGCACCATCGACCGCTTCTGGCCTTGGAGCGCATCGCCGACCTCGGCGTAGCCGTTGCCGTTCTCGGGCCCGAGCTCGCGATAGAGCGGCAGGTCGCCGCGGTTCAGCCAGGTGCGCACCGCGACCATGCCGCGCTCGACCATGCCGGGCTTCTCGGCGGACAACGGCGGCAGGGGGAAGCGCAGCACGTTCTCGAGATTGCGGCTGTCGAGCAGCAGGCTGCCGTTCGGGTCGTAGATGCGGGCGCGGGTCTTGGTCGGCGAGATCAGCGTGCGCAGCACCGGCGCGACGCGCTCCGGATTGATCGGGAAATCCAGCGGCGAATAGTCTTCCGAGCCGCCATAGGTCTCGCCCGGCTTGAGGTCGAGCAGGCGGTCGGGATCGATGGTGATGGCGTTGGTCTGCACGGTCGCGGAGGCCGCAATCGCGCCGGCAATGATCTCGGCCTGCACCAGAAGGCTCTGCGCGCGCGCGTCGATCAGGCCGGCGCGGAACTGCGACAGATACAGGATGCTCGCGACCAGCGCGACGAGGCCCGCCAAATTGAGCGAGACGATGCGGCGGGTCAGGCTCGAGAAGGACAGCGCGAAGAAGAACTGCCCGGCGCGCTTCAGCCAGTTCAGCGGGCGCCAGCCCTGCGCGACCGGCTTGTCCTCGGCCACATGCTCCAGACCGCCGTCGGATGCGACATCCCCGGCGTTCTGGTTTGAATCAGGCTGCGTTCGGTCAAGCAATGCTTACGCCCGCGTTGGGACCGCTCGTGCGATCGGGTCCCCGCATCCTAGAGCCCTCCCGGTTCCGATGGAATCAGAACCGGTGATGCTCGCGTCATTCGTGAAGGCGCGTGCCCCTCAGGCTTCCTTGAAGCGGTAGCCGACGCCGTAGAGCGTCTCGATCATTTCGAACTCGTTGTCGACCACCTTGAACTTCTTGCGCAGCCGCTTGATGTGGCTGTCGATGGTGCGGTCGTCGACATAGACCTGGTCGTCATAGGCGGCGTCCATCAGAGCGTTGCGGCTCTTGACCACGCCGGGCCGGGTCGCGAGCGCCTGGAGGATCAGGAATTCGGTGACGGTCAACGTCACCGGCTCGTTCTTCCAGGTGCAGGTGTGCCGTTCCGGATCCATGCGCAGCAGGCCGCGATCGAGCGCCTTCGCGTCGTTCTCCTTCGGCGCGACGGTCGGATCCTTCGGCGCCGAGCGGCGCAGCACCGCCTTGACGCGCTCCACCAGCAGCCGCTGCGAGAACGGTTTGCGGATGAAATCGTCGGCGCCCATCTTGAGGCCGAACAGCTCGTCGATCTCTTCGTCCTTGGAGGTGAGGAAGATCACCGGCAGGTCGGATTTCTGCCGCAGCCGGCGCAGCGTCTCCATGCCGTCCATGCGCGGCATCTTGATGTCGAGGATGGCGAGATCGGGTTGGGTGGTACGGAAACCGTCAAGGGCAGAGGCGCCGTCGGTGTACGTCATGATGCGGTAGCCTTCGGCCTCCAGCGCGATCGAGACGGATGTGAGAATGTTGCGGTCGTCGTCGACCAAAGCGATTGTGGGCATGAGCCTCTGCTTTCTGCTTTCCGTTTGGGTCGTGGCTTGAAACGGCGAGCAAACCAGTGATGCGCCGCATACATGGGTCCCGAACTTGGAGTTCGAACTTTGTCACCGAGCAATGCAAGCTGGGCTGAAGTGTGACCAAGTTCCGCGAGGCACGACAGATTCGCCGCATCTCGACCCATAACCGGACCCCCGTTTAGCCGAAAAAAGCCCTCCCTTGCAACCACCTGACCCGAGAAAGCCGATGCAACCGACCCCCGATTTCGACCCCGGAAAGCTCGCCAAATCGCTGCTCAGGCGCTCGCGGCAGGGGGCGCTCGCAACATTGATGGCCGGCAGCGGCGATCCCTATTGTTCCCTGGTCAATCTGGCGAGCCATCCCGACGGCTCGCCGATCCTGCTGATCTCGCGCCTGGCCGTTCACACCAGGAACATCCTCGCCGACGCCAGAGTCTCCCTGATGCTGGATGAGCGGGCCGCCGGCGATCCCCTGGAGGGCGCCCGGATCATGCTGTTAGGCCACGCAGAGCAGGCCGACGCCGAGAAGGATCTGCTCCAGCGACGGTATCTGAATGCCCATCCGTCCGCAGAAGCCTTTGTTTCCTTTCAGGATTTTTCCTTTTTCCGGGTTCGTCCGACGACAACCCATCTGGTCGCCGGCTTTGGCCGGATCGTCGATCTCAAGCCCGAGCAGTTCCTCACGGACCTTGCCGGAGCCGAGGACCTGCTGGCGGCCGAGGAGGGCGCGGTCGAGCACATGAACAGCGACCACCGCGACGCCATGGGCCTCTATGCAACAAGGCTCCTCGGTGCGGCCGAGGGCGACTGGCGCTGCACCGGTTGCGACCCCGAGGGCCTCGACATGCAGGACGGGCAAACCACGCTGCGCCTCGAATTCCCGGAGCGGGTGACGAACGGCACTGCGCTGCGCAAGATGCTGGTCCGCCTGGCCGGCGAAGCGCGGGAAAAGACGGGGTAGCTACAAATTGAACGCTGCTGCGCATCGCTGCGACCCAACACCGTAATCACCTGCGGTCACAGCGAGAGGGTTCATGGCGCGTCGTCGTTTGGCATGGGTCACCGGTTTGGCGCTTGCGATCACCGCGACGCTGGCCACGCCCGGGCTTGCCCAGAAGGGCGATCTTTCGACGCAGAGCGCACGGATCAACGCGCTCAGAGGTGCCGGCAAATATTCGGAGGCGCTGCCGCTGGCGCAGGCCATGGTGGCGAGCCTGGAGAAGACCAGCAACAATCGCGATCTCGCGGCCGCGCTCAACAATCTCGCCCAGATCTATGCGGACCAGGGTCACGACGACCAGGCCGAGCCGCTCTACAAGCGTGCCATTGCGCTGATGGAGAAGGGGACCGGTCTCGACAGCGTCGAGGTCGCGCCCCTGCTGAACAATCTCGCGGCGCTCGATCAGCGGCAGGGCCGCTTCACTGATGCCGAGCCGTTGTTCAAGCGGGCGCTCGCCCTTCGCGAAAGGGCGCTGTCACGCGAGCATCCCGATGTCGGTCAGTCCCTCAACAATCTCGCCACGTTCTATGTGAAGCAGCAGCGTCATGCGGATGCCGAGCCGCTGTTTCAGCGCGCGCTCGCGATCTACCAGAAGGCCGGCGGGCCCGAGCATCCGGCGGTCGCAACCCTCCTGAACAATCTCGGCCAGGTCTATCGCGACCTCAACCGCGATGCGGATGCCGAAGCACCGATCAAGCGCTCGCTCGCGATCCGCGAGAAGGTGCTGGGGCCGGATCACCCCGACGTCGCCCGCTCCCTGAACAATCTCGCCGGCCTCTATGAGCACCAGCAGCGCTATGCCGACGCCGAGCCGCTCTATCGCCGCGCGCTTGTCATCCGCGAACGGGCGCTCGGGCCGGATCATCCTGATGTCGCGACCTCGACCAGCAATCTCGCCTATTTCCTGTATGCGTCCGGGCGGAACGCGGATGCGCTGCCGCTCGCGGAAAAGACGCTCGCCACCAACCGCGCGCAGTTGCGCGTCGTGCTGCCGGTCCTGTTCGCCGCGCGTCAGCAACATCTGCTGCCCGACGACAAGGCGCTCGACGAGGCGCTCGCCGCGATCCAGCGCGGCACGCAATCCTCCGCCGCATCCGCCGTGAACAAGCTCGCGGTGCGGCTCGCCGCCGGCAGCGACCGGCTCGCCGAGCTCGTGCGCCGGGACCAGGATCTGGCAGCCGAGACCGAGGCGCTCGACAAGGCGATCATCGCCGCCGTGTCAAGGCAATCGGGGCAACGCGACGTCGCGGCCGAGCAACGCAGCCGCGCGCGGATCGCGGCGATCGCGAGCGAGCGCGGTGGATTGCAGAAGACGCTCGCCGTCGAGTTTCCCGACTATGCCTCGCTCTCCAACCCGCTGCCGCTCGCGGTGAAGGACATCCAGGCGCTGCTGTCGGCCGACGAGGCGATGGTGCTCTACTCCGTCGTCGACAAGCAAAGCTATGTCGTCGCGATCACGCGCGAAGGCGTCGACTGGAAGGAGATTCCCCTTGGTGCGGACGCGCTGGCGCAAAGAGTGTCCGCGTTCCGCAGAGGGCTCGACGTCGGCAAGGCGCGCGATGCCTCGGGCAAATCGGGGCTGTTCGATCTTGCGCTCGCCAACGAGCTCTATGTCGCGCTGCTCGGCCCTGTCGAGACGCTGACAAAGGACAAGCGCAGCCTGCTGGTGGTGCCCTCGGGTGCGCTGACCGCGTTGCCGTTTCATTTGCTTGTCACGGAGAAGCCGCAAGCTGCGATCCCGGACAAGCTCGAAGGCTATCGCAGCGCCGCCTGGCTGTTGCGACGGCAGGCGGTGTCGGTGTTGCCGTCGGTGGTGAGCCTGAAAT
>NZ_JBFULT010000171.1:0-12969 GCF_054049755.1 Bradyrhizobium sp. P5_C11_2 | reverse complement strand
GCCCAGTACCTCGACTTCGGCCGTAACCGGAACAGCGCCTTCATCAATGGCGCCCTGGCCCCCGGCTACTACGTCACCGATCCGCGCGGCCTCTCCAGCCTCGACTTCTTCGGCACCGTGCGCGGCCGCCTCGGCTACGCCTTCGACCGCACCCTCGTGTACGGCACCGGCGGCTTCGCCTACGGCTCGGGCAGCGCCGACCGCTCGTTCGGCGGCTACGCCGGCAACGAAAGCTTCCGCACCGGCTGGGCCGTCGGCGGCGGCATCGAGTACGCCCTGCCCACCGAGTCGTTCCTGAACTTCTTCCGCTCCTCGGCGGTGACGCTCAAGGTCGAAGGCCTGTACGTCAACCTCGACCGCAACACCCGCAGCCAGGGTGCGCTCGTCGTCAACGCCGCCAACAACCTCCCGGTGGCGTACAACAACATCGGCCGCCGCTCCGACGAGTTCGCCGTCGTCCGCGCCGGCCTGAACTACAAGTTCGGCTCTTACTGAGATCCGGTCGAGCTGCTCCCGGCGTCTGTGCCGGGAGCGCGGCGGCGGGCGAGGGGTAGTTGGTCCTCTCCATCGCTCTCTGCCGCCGGAGGGCAGCCGATCGGCTGACCATCGCATCCCCAGCCCGATCAAACTGGCCGCGAGGTCGGCGACACCCTGGGAGCACCCGCTCCTGGGGTGTTTCTTGTTTAGAGGACCAGACCGGAGTGAATTGGTCCTCCCATGCGAATAGGGGCCATCCTGCTGTGGACGAGATCGCAGGCGCAGACCCTCAGCGGCGTGCGCTTCAACTCGGGATACTCGTTGGCGAATTGGGTGGCCACGGAGATCGCAGGCGTCGAGGATGCCTTGGGCTACTGCTTCGGAGCCGCAATTATCGCGGCCATGCTCTTCTGGGTCCTTTCATCATAACCGCCGGCCTGGAATTCATCCCCAAGAACGGCGGCGGTGCCGGGATCCGGTTCCGGGAGCGGAAGGGGCAGGCTTGATGGCGCCAGAGCCATTCCCGCCGCCCGACCTGAAGGCGAAGGGCTCTCTGAAGGCGCCTTCTCCTCACGAAGATAAGTTCTAAGCTTGAGTTTGAATTGTGAGTGATGGGTATATAAATCATGTCCCGAGGGCTTGGCGCAGAGCAGCGCATTATCCTCGCCATTATCGTTCGAGATACCGGCCCGTATTGGACGCGCGCCGATATTAAGCAACTTGCTTTGATCGAAATCGGACGCGGCGCGGATGCTCAGTCTTCTCCCGAACACCTCAGCGACAAGAACGTTCGGGAATGGCTTGCTGATATGCAATTGTCTGAGGGAGGCTTCACCCGATCTCTCGGCTCCCTTGTAAAGCGAGGTCTACTGGAGCGCCACCAGCTTCCAAGCAGCCCTCTGACATGGAGGGTGACGCAGGCCGGAATAGACGCAGCCTCCGAGTTCGTGCCGCCGTCAGCGATCAACGACCTTGCGAAAGGAGCAGCCTGACACGCAGCTCCGAGGCTATTCCCCGCCTCGCGGAAGAGGCACCGAAGGCGAAGTTGTGGCGGCACCTCGACACTTGCGCGCCGGCGGGTATCCCGCCGGGATGCGCTACGGTCTAGCTGAATTGACGGTGGCCTGTTGATCGCCCAGCTCGTGCAAGCTAGGTCACCCGCCCTCACAAGGAGGTGCCCATGGCTACGGACAACAAGCGCGGCAATCGCGAGGCGAAGAAGCCCAAGGCTCCGAAGGTGAAGACGAATGCCTCGGCACCGTCGACGAAGGGCTTGGTGACTGCCAAGCCCGCTGCAGGATCGAAGAAATAGACGCAGCGCTCCAACCGGCCGGATGGCGCGGTTGGTCCGTCCGGCCTGTCACGCCTGCCCGTAGTTCGCTGTCATCGCGAAGAGGTGGTGGCTAGCCTGCACCGATCTGCTGTAGGGGCCGGTGTCACCGATCCGAGCCGCTCAGCAGCTTTTCGGCCGTGGCCATGCCGGCGGCCTCAGCCTTGGCCGCGGTCGGATAACCGCGATCGGAACGCTGGGCGAGCTTGCCGTGCTTGCGGATCGCCCAACCGTAATTCCCGCCCTCTTCCTTCGGACGAATGACCTCCAGCTTGTAGGGGTGGATGTTCGTTTCACTCTCGCTCATGGCCAAGCCATGCCATGCGCGCTCGGCCTGGCCAAGCAGGGTCAGCAGGGTGTCGTGCGTGTGGGTTGGGCAGAGGTCCGTCCGAGGCGCCTGAAATGGGACGGACTGCCATTGCTGACCGAAATGGCGGAAACCGGCCGGTGACGGTTGTATCCACTACCAAAGTTCAACCGCGCTTTTAGGTAAGCCGCCCTCAGGAGAGGAGGGCGCGGTTCGTGCCGCTACCGTGGATCGCGGCGCTCGTCGCCATTAACGAGGAGATCATCGCCTGCGAGCGGCGTTTCCACCGATAGCGCATCCTGGTTGTAGAGTTGACGAGGACCGGACAGCTCACAGCCGAGGATGAAATGCTGCTCGCCTCCGGCATGACGAACCTCACCCTGCTCCGCGCTCGCCGCGACAGCCTCTTGGCGGAGGCCCTAACCAACGCATGAGTATCGCCAACACTCATTTCGAGGCAGCTGTGGAGAGCTTGAGCCGCCGCATTGTGGAGGCCGAGATGCGTTCGACGGCAGCGGCTGACGCGCTCGCCGCCCTGACTAGGACTGAGGCCGACACCGCCGAGGCGGATCAGCGGTTCAAGGAGGAGATGGACGCCTTGTGGGTCCTGCGTCGGCAGTTTTGGGAACTCCGGGCAGCGGAAAGCGCGTGAGCCACGGCACGCTGCCAGGCATCCTCCCGCCAGTCGGTGTTTACCGCCGCCGCCTGCAACTCTGACGGAACGGTCGGCCAAGGCCGCCGGTTCGTGCCTGCGGCGCCCCACCTTGATGCGCCGACGATCACTAGGACACATCGATGGCTACAGGCACCGTTAAGTGGTTCAACGACACCAAGGGCTTTGGCTTCATCCAACCGGATGATGGCGGCAAGGACGTGTTCGTCCATATCTCGGCCGTCGAGCGCGCCGGGATGCGCAACCTCATCGAGGGGCAGAAGATCTCCTACGACGTCGAGGCCGATCGGCGCAGCGGTAAGGAGAGCGCTGCCAATCTAAAGAGCACTTGAGGCTTCCCGTCCCGGGACCCCGCCGGAGGGCGCCGTTGAGCCTCAGCTAACGGCCCTCCCCTATGGGCCGCGTCGCGTATCCAGCCCCACGCCATGAGGAACGGAACCGAGCCCCGTCAGCCCGTGATCAGATCGGGCGACGGGGCTAACAGCACGGCGCTGGCACCAACAAGCGGAAACGTTCTGTTAACCATAACGGTCGAGGTAGCTGTCGGCGATCGGCTGGGGGCTGAGCGTCGGAAGAGCAGCACCGAAATGCGGTGCGGCCTCATCGGCGCAGTCGCAACAAGCGCGCACCTGGAACACCAGGGCGGGCTTTTCTCATCAGATCGGGCGGCGGGTCAGATCTGGATGCCGTCTGGCTCTGCGACTGGAACAGGGCTGGGAACCTCTACCGTTCATTGACTCCTACCTGCATCAATCCGCACTGAAGGCAGATGTTGAATGACCTTCCCCAAGGCAAGACCACCTTCCGCGGTCGCGGCCTAGCGTTCGTTCATGGCTCCCACATCGTCATGAAGGTCTGTCCGGCCTGTTCGCAGTGGAATGCCCCGAAGGCGGCCGACATGGGGGTGTGCGGCTGGTGCGCCTACGTTCCCCTGCATGAAGACGTAGAACCCGCTGCACCTGTCACGCAGCACGAAACCGCGGTCTGTTAGCTATCGTTACAGGCGTCCACCCGGCCGCCGAAGGCATTATGGACCTGCACGAGTGACCTGATAGCCCCGGCCCGATGCACGGCGAGCACCTCGTTGCAGACCTTGCGGGCCTCAGAGGACGTTGTGTAGGTCTCTGCCGGGCGCTCAAGCCGCATCTCACCGTTAGGCGAGAAAATGAGGGTCCGGACGGTGTAGGACTGGGCGTGCATCACATGACCTCACGTGTCAGTCTACACCATAACGCGAGCTGATCGGTCGGGGTGCCGTGAGTTGGCGGGCATCCACCACGAACCCCGCTCACCGCCATAGTGTGGATCAAGCTCCGCCGGGTGCCGTCGCGTCCTTCGACTCGATAAGCACGAGATGGGCTTTATGCTGCCGCTGTAGGTCATCAAAGGTATCGAGTAGCGCCTCAGCTTCTTCGGTCAGCCGATGGGAGGTCTTCAGGCGGCAGCCTACTTCAGGCGCAGCGGAACGCCCTGAGCAACTGGTTGGGATAGTACGGCTTGGGGACGAACCTCCCGCGATCGGGCATTGCCTGGTTCGACAATCGAACACGCCCGGAGGTAAGCACCAGACAAATGCGCGGCCACCGCCCAGCAACACGGTTGGCGAGGTCCAGGCCGTTCATCGAGCCCGGCATCTCCACGTCGGTGAACAGGATGGCGATATCGTCCCGCGCCTCCAGGACCGCCCAAGCCTCGTCGGCAGTAGCGGCCTCAATGACAGTGAACCCCTCATCCTCCAGTATGTCGACGGCCATCCTCCGCACCAGTGCTTCGTCTTCGACCACGAGAACGACAGAAGCGGCGGTGGGCGGGTCCAGCATGAGGAGCAGAACGGCTGCCGATCGGTTTGGGTCCGAGGCGCGTTCCGTCCTCAGACACGAATGACGGCGACCCAGAATTCCTGAGCCGTGCCGACAACCGGAGAGGAGCCGACTGGCTGCTTGCGACGCTGGGCCTGGTTGGCCCGACCGGCGACGTTATGGGGCGGCGCTCCTCCCGTTCGCCATGCCCACGCACGGCCGAATTCGGATACCTTTGGGATGGCTTTCCGGGTGTGGGTGCCTCGCAATCGATTTCGGGAAGGTGCGACAGTGGACCAAACACGGTGTCGCTTGGGCTGGCTGATCTAGGACGTTAGGCACGGAGCCCATCTCATCCTAAGGTCGGCTATGAACGAATTTCAGCAGGATCTCGCGGGGACGACGGGCCGGACGCTGGCGGAACGGCACGTCGAGGCGATCCGCCAGCATGGGGGGATCTTCGTCGATGCAGTGCGGCTCACCCGCATGCCGATGCTCGTCACGGATCCTACCCTGCCGGGCAACCCGATCATCTTCGCTAACCAGGCCTTTGTCGAACTGTCAGGCTACTCGCTGGAGGAGTTGCTCGGGCAGGATCCGCATTTCATGAATGGGGCAGACACCGACCCCGCGGCCATTCAGCAGTACGAGGCAGCGATCAACGAGGGCCGCGACGCCACCCTGGAAATCTTGCAGTACGCCAAGGACGACAGGCCGTTCCGAGCCATGCTGTTTGCCAGCCCGCTGGACGACGGACAGGGCACCGTCACCAACCACTTCCTGTCCTACCTCGACATCACGCGCCGGTTCGAGGCCGAAGAGGACCTGCAGGCGCTGACCGCGGAGCTGGAACAGCGTGTAGCGGCACGAACCCGTGAGCTGGAAACCGCAAATGAGCAGATGAGGAAGCTGGCTGCCGAGCGTGAGATGTTGCTGGTCGAGGTCAACCACCGCGCCAAGAACAGCCTGTCGATCGCCGCAGCGCTGCTGGGCCTGCAGGCGCGGCGCCAAGCCGACCCGATGGTGAAGGTGCTGTTCACCGAGGTCCGGGAGCGGATCAACGCGATGGCGCGCGCGCACGACCTGCTGAGCAGGTCGCAGAACGTGCAGCAGGTCGATGCCGGCAGCTACGTGGCCGATCTGTGCAGTGCACTGCAGGCGATCACCCTGGGCGACGATCGCATCCACCTGGAGGCTAAGGTGGATGAAGGGATACTCATCAGCGCCGATCAGGCCATTCCGCTGGGCCTAGCGATGACCGAGTTGGTCACCAACGCCGTGAAGTACGCGTTCCCGCCCCCACGCTCGGGTACGATCCTGGCCCGAATACGCCGTCCCCAGCCCGGGCGGATCGAGCTGATGATCCAGGACAACGGGATCGGCATGGCGGGCACGCGCGATGGCTCGCTCGGCTACGGCCTCATCCGCTCGCTGGTCCAGCAGATTGAGGGTGACATCGACATCAGCAGTGAGGCTGGGGTGACCGTGACGATCTCGTTTCCGGAGAACACATCTGCCGAGACGAGCGACGGATGCGAATGACTGAAGCGAGCCAACAGGCGCATCTCAGTCTAGCCTCTCGATCAGCGCTTCCTACGCGACTGATTGGCCGGGCGGCCATATCATCACGGCTCGCTCGGCCTCGTGGAAATCTCTATCGGCGGCCGTGGATGACCAAGGCGAGCAGGTAACCAATCGCGCCAGCCAAGACCACGAGGCCTAACGGCGACTCCTGCGCGTGCGGACGAAGGGCCTCGCTGCCCTGTCGGTACAAGCGTTGTGCGTCCGGATAGCGCTCGCGGGCACGGTCGAATGCATCGCCCGCGAACTCCCGCGCTTGCCCAGCGGCGTCGCTCAGCGTGTCCTTAGCCTGCCCGTACAAGTTCTGAGCCGAGCCCTTCAGCTCAGTCGCCTTGCCTTCGGCTTGGGTCTGCTGATCGCCGGTCAGATCTCCAGCCGCACCTTTGACCTTGCCGCCGAGTTCCTTCGCCGCCTCGGTGATCCGATCCTGGTCCATGGCTTTCCTCCTCAGCGTTCGCGCTGTCTGGATTTCGTCGGGCCAACAACGCACGAGCAGCGCCATTCGTCTCGACGGTAGAACCACGCAGTCGGCGGCGCAGCGGAACTGTAAGGGGCGCTTACGGTTCCTTCTGGTCGAGAGTGCCCCGGAGTAACTAGCCGATGCCGAACAGTGCTCAGAATGGCCGGCTGAGCGCGGCCGATCCAGACTCTGTCGAAGCGCAAAGCTTTGCCGATGCGCTGCGCGATCAGACCCAGGGTTATATCGAGAAGCGCAAGGCCGACGCGGCACGGCTCGTGTCGGACGTCGGTGATGCGATCCGCGACACCGGCACCAGCTTCGACGGCCTGCCGCAGTTGAAGGAGTTCTTCGATCAGGCCGCGCTCGGCGTCGACGAGTTGTCCAAGGACATTTCACGCCGCAGCTTCAGCGAGATGTATGACGAGGTTCACGCCGCAATTCGACGTCGGCCCGGCCTGACGACAGCGGCAGCTGTTCTGGCGGGGTTCGCTCTCTTCCGCCTCGTCAATGCGTCTAAACTTCGGCCGGTCCCACGCTCGCATGCGGTGGTCCCGGTCGACGTTCTCCCGACGCCTGACGTCTAGGAGAGCGAGATGGCCGAGCCAGGATTGCGCAGCATCCCGACCCTCGTCGGCGATGCCGTCCGCGAGCTACGAGACCTCGTGGGTAGCGAGGTCGCGCTGTTCCGCACCGAGTTGGCGCAGGGCGCCCATCGCATATCCCTCGGGCTCAGCCTGTTGCTCATGGCGGCCGTATTTGCCATCGCAGGCCTGTTCACGCTGCTCCTCGCCCTGGTGAAGGGCATCGCCGTCCTCGTGCGGTCGGACGCATTGGCATCGCTGATCGTGGGCGGCGCCTTCCTCCTGCTCGCGATCGGTATCGGGCTGTTCGGGCGCAGCAAGGCGTCCCTGTCCACGCTGGAGCCGACCCGCACGGGACGGCAGGTCAAACAGGACGCGCACGTTCTCACGGATCGGATCGACACATGAGCGACTCGCCGGACAAGCTGGAGCAGGACGTCGAGGCGAGCCGTGGGCGGCTAGACCGGACGCTGGCGGATCTGCAGGCCCGGTTCAATCGCCCCGGGATCCCACGTGACTTTGCTGACCTCCGCCGGTCAGGGCAGGCGGCGAGCGAAACTGTCGAGCGCTTGGTCGCCGACATGCGGGTCAATCCTGTACCAGCGCTGCTGATCGCTGCTGGATTTGGCCTGCTCGTCTACGAGGCGGTCCGCACAGCGGCAGAACGGAGACGGTTGGCGTTCATTCCTGCAGGATCGACCGTAGCCTCGACGGATCGTCATCTGCCGGAGAACCATCCGGACCGGATGCATGAGCGGCTCGACGATGCGCTGGAGGAGAGCTTCCCCGGCAGCGACCCGGTCTCGGTCCGGATCACGAAGTAAGCGTTTCCAGAAATTCTGAACGACCGGCCGGGACCAGCCGACTGGCTGCATCCCGGCCTCGCGCGCAACCCCGAACGCGTCCGCGACCGGCAGAAAGACGGCTTGCTATCAAGCTGCCTCGCCGTCAACGCATCTAAGCGTCTCGGGGTCGAGGCGTCGAGCTGCTGAGGTTAGGAGGCGTCACGACGCCTTGAAGCCGTGACGTCGCAGCACATCCCGGATCGCATCCTCGGCGAGCGCCTGGGCCGTCGTGTCCTGGTCAAGGGCGATCTGGCGCAGGGCCTTCCGCTCGGCTGGCGTCATGCGGACGATGATCTGCACCCGGGCGTCGCCACCCTTGGCCTTGGCCGGGGCTGACTGCGCGGGAGCGGCCTCGGGCGCTGTCTCGGTCGTGGCCGGCTTCTCGGCCTCGGGCGCCGGCGACTTCTTGGCGAGGCGGTCCGCCAGGATGGTGAGCGGCTGACGTTCGGTGGACATGTCTCCTACTCCTTCATCATGGCTTGAACCTCGGACCAGAGCGCCAGCATCTCCTCGGCGGCGCGGCCGTGCGGCTCGAACTCGTTGACCGTCTATCCGCCGATGATGGCGTGGGACATGGCGACCCGCTGCGAGACTACGGCGGTCGCCACGGCGGCGCCCATCCGGGTCAAGGTCTCGCGCGCCTCCGACACGATGGCAGGCTCGGCCGACCCGGTGCGGGGCGGCGCGTGGTTAATGACGGCGAGCGGCTTCTTGCCGACACGCTGCGCCAGATCGAGCGTCGTCGCCACAGCAGCGAGATCGAACGGACCCGGCCGGGTCGGGACTAGGACGAGGTCAGCCACGCGCATCGCGTCCGCGATCGAAGTCTCGGCGTGAGGCGGCGTGTCGATGATGCTGTAGGCCACGCCCTCGGCCTCGGCGGCCGGCAGGATCTTCGGCAGCTCGCGCGCCTCGCACTCAATGAGTGCCGGCGTGTCGCCCTAGCGCATGTCCCACCACCACTTCAGTGACCGCTGCGGATCGGTGTCGAACAGAAGCACCGGCTTGTTCGGCCCCGCGGCAATGACACTGAGGTGCGTGGCCAGGGTCGTCTTGCCGACCCCGCCCTTCCGCGCCGCTATCGTGATCGTCTGCATGCGAAGCGTCCTGCCATCTCGCGGTCGAGCATGGGAAGCGTCAGGTTAACACGCCGTCAAGCTTGCGAGCCGGCGGGGCGTCGAGCGGTCGAGCCGGCATGCAGTCGAAGTGTCGGGCCGTCAGGATGGCTCGCCGTCCAAACGTCACGCCATCGAGCCCGCGAGCCATCGCAGCATCAAGCCGGCGGATTTGCACGACGTTCCGCGCGCTCGCTATCCCCGCATTGAGACGCCGAGACTTCTTGCTATCAAGCGGTCACCCATGTAGCTTTCGATAAAGGTCATTCTCGAAAGTTTGAAATGGGGGGATATGAGGGCGTTGAGCGGACAATCGAGCACGGTTCGGCGTTGTCTCGCGTGACTTGAGCTGAAGGGGTTCGGCATGCCTGATACGCCCGTCGTCGTTGTTCCGACCGAGACGTTCTCGCTTCCACCAGAGTGGTTAGAGGCTGCCGCGCAGGCGGCGCGCAACCTGGGTCAGGGCAAGCGTCTCGCCGAGCTCAGCCAAGAACACTGGCAGCTTGTGCTGGCGAGCGTCACGGATCGGATGCTGCTGCAGGGCGAGACACTGCCGCCGGGATGGAGGCGTATCCTTGCCCAGCAAGTCGGGCGGCAGGAGGCTGCCGATCGTGCGGAGGCACGTGTTGTGGCCCTGCATGCCAAGCGCGAGGAGATCGCTGCTCACATCGCGCGCGACCTGGGGCTCGGCGGCTTGGCCGGGCTCAGCGGAGACGAGCGCGCTGCGGTCGATCAGCAGACCACCGAGACCATCGAGGGCTGCGACCCGACCTCGCCCGAGGCGTCCGACTGCTCGGAGGCGGATCGAACGATGCGAAGGCTCCTATCTGAGCATCATGCTCTGAAGGATCTCCAGGCGGACGATGCCTGACACCTTGCCCACCGAGACGATCGAGCTGCGGGCCGGCCTTCCTACGGAAGCAGCGGAGATCRTCCGCGCCTATCAGCGGGCCAGCAAGGCGGACGCGACGATCCGGGCCTACCGGTCCGACGCCCTCGTGTTTCAGGACTGGTGCGCCCGGTTCGGCTTTCGATCCCTACCGGCGAGCCCGGAGGCGGTTGCGGCTTTCATCGTCTCGGAAGCCGAGGGGAGGCGGGCGGCCTCGACGCTCGGCCGCCGCATGGCGGCAATCCGGCATGCCCACAAGCTGGCAGGCCTGCCTGACCCCACAGAAGACGAGGGCGTGCGCGCCGCGATGAAGGGCGCCCGGCGCAAGGTCGGCGTCGCGCCGACACAGAAGGCGGCTGCGACGGCCGAGATCCTGGCGGCACTCCTTATGCGCACGCCCGATACGCTGACCGGCAAGCGCGACCGGGCGTTGCTCGCCCTCGGCTTCGCGGGCGCGTTCCGCCGGTCCGAGCTCGTAGCCCTCGATGTCGAGGACCTACGCGAGGATCCCGAGGGCCTGCGCGTCATGGTCCGCCGCTCGAAGGTGGATCAGGAGGGCAGGGGGTTCGAGAAGGCGATCCCGCACGGTCGGTTCATCCGGCCGGTGGCGCTCGTCCACGAGTGGTTGGACGCGGCCGGCATCACGTCCGGCCCGGTATTCCGGCCGGTGTCGCGATCCGGGAACGTCCGCTCCCCAGATCCGAGGACCGGCGAGCTGCCCCGCCTGACAACGCAGGCCGTCGCCGACATTATCAAGCGGTACTGCGCGGCCGCCGGCCTCGATGCGTCGACGTTCGGGGCGCACTCCCTGCGGGCCGGCTACATCACCACCGCGGCCGAGCGCGGGGCGGATCTCGCCCGCATCATGGATCAGTCGGGCCACCGGGATCCGCGAACGGTGGTCGGGTACATCCGGCGCGCGAATGCGTTCAAGGGGCACTCGGGGAGCGGGTTTCTGTAGGGGCGCGCTACTGTTTGAGCACGGCGTCAGCTAGCCAGTTCCTCATCGAACCGGGCGACCGCTTCGGCCGGCACGTCCAGTGCTTCAGCTAGCATCTTGAGGAACTGCCGCTCCTGCAAGGTGTCGGGTTCGATCGCGAGACGAGCGGCGGCGTAGATGCGAGCCGCCTGCTCCGGTGTGCTCACCCTGGCCGCGAGTTCGTCGACATCGGCTGGCTCGGCCAGTTCCCTGTCGAGCCATGCTCGACCAGCGACGCCGATCTGAGCAGCCGTGAGGGCGCTGTAGAGACGCTCCCGCTCCGCGGCATCCATGAGGCCATCTGCCATCGTGGCGGCAACCATGGCCCGCAACATGGTTTTGGCCTCGTCCTCGCTGACCTCAGTGTGATCAAAGGGCGTGTGCGGCGTAGGAGGCCGGCCGGCGTCCTGCGAGGGCGATATCGGGGCCGGCGCGGGCGCACGCCCCGGGAGGGCTTTCAACGCAAGACCGACGATCAAGGCAACACCACCCAGAGCGGCGGTCGCGGCAATGGTGCTGCCCTGCCGCTCGCGAACCAGCGCGTCGACCATCTGCTTTGCTTCGGCCATGAATGCCTCCCTCCCGGACGGAATTCGTCGTGCAACGGTTTAGGCGCCGAAGGGGTTCATGGGGCGATCGACAGGATGCCGAGCCCACGGGTGCGCTGATGCTGACGATGCGATCTCAAGAAGGCAGCAAAACCGCCGATCCAGCAGGATCAGATCAGGCCCTGATTATGGGTGAAGCCGTGGCCCTCGCTTTCGAGAGAGGCGGCGGCAAGCTCAGCGGCATGAGCCGGGACGCGCTCGCAAGTGACTTGGCCGGGATCCTCGAACCACTCCTGAACACCTGCACGAACGCGGAGTGGATCGAGGCCGTCAACGCTCGGCTGAACCGGCTGGAATGTGAGACGAGCGAGCCAGGACCACGCCTTGAGCGGTTCACGCCCAACGGCAGCGCTGAGATGACAACACCGCTACGGTGAGACCTACGGCGACCAGCGCCCTACGCCTCAGCGGCTTCCTTGGCCTTCCGCGGCCGACCAGCCCGCTTCGACTTCTCGGAGACAGTCTCAGCGGGCTCTGCAGCCTTCGGAGCCGCCTTCCGACGCTGGTTGCCGAGGCCGAGGCTCTTGGCGAGTGCCGAGCGCTGCGCAGAGTAACTGGCCGCCGTCGTGGGGTAATCCCGCGGCAGGCCGAAGCGCTCCCGGTACTGCTCGATTGTCATCCCAGCGCCGGTCAGGTGCCGCTTCAGCGTCTTGTACGGCTTGCCGTCGATGAAGCTGATCAGCGCGTCGGGCGTGATCGATTTCTGGATCTGGGCAGGGGTGAGCTTTGCAGTCGGCGGAGCGCTGGCGGGGCTACCCTGACCGAGGCCGGTGAGCGCAGCGTGTGTGCTGGCGATCAGCGTACCGATCTCGCTAGGCTGCACGTGGTTGTTTGCCACGTAGGCTGCGACGAGGCTGGTCGTCAGCTCGGTGAAGTCGGGCGCTCCACGCTCAATTGTTTCTACGATTGCGTCCACGTTCTACTCTCCAGTGAAGGTCGACATGTCCCTGCACGGTTCGTCACGCACTGGCAAGATGTCTCAGCGTCGATAGACCTGAAAATCGGCTTCCGATTTGCAATCTCTGTAGTCTTCACCTTCTGAAGTGCTATATCATGCGCCAAGTGGGCTTGTCGCAAACGCGAATGCGCTGAGGTTCACGGGTCGTTAGCCATAACCGCCGAGCTTGCCGCCTCCGCCTTGGAGCCGGTCCATGATCCTGTCCGCCATCGCCGCCAAGCTCAAGCAGCGCGCCAAGGCCGACTTCAGGGGCCGGCACTTCGAGGCGACCCTCATCGTCCAGGCAGTCTCCTGGTACCTGCGTTACCCGCTCAGCTATCGCGACATCGAGGAGCTGTTCCTGGAGCGCGGCTTAGTGGTCGATCAC
>NZ_JBFULT010000170.1:0-12970 GCF_054049755.1 Bradyrhizobium sp. P5_C11_2 | reverse complement strand
CCGCCGTCGTCCTGGCGAAAGCCAGGACCCATAACCACGAATGCTTGTGGTTATGGATGGCCGTGGCCACAGCTTGCCGCGACAACCGGGTTCAGTGGTAATGGGTCCTGGCTTTCGCCAGGACGACGATAGGAAAGAATCAATGGCTACGTCTCACGGCCCCTTGCGTGTGGGCATTGGCGGCCCGGTCGGGTCGGGCAAGACCGCGCTGATGGACCTGCTCTGCAAGACCATGCGCGAGCGTTATGACRTCGCCGCGATCACCAACGACATCTACACCAAATGGGATGCCGAATTCCTGGTGCGCTCGGGCTCGCTGACGCCTGACCGCATCGCCGGGGTCGAGACCGGCGGTTGCCCGCACACCGCGATCCGCGAGGACGCCTCGATGAACCTGGCCGCGGTGGCGGACATGCGCGCGAAATTTCCCGGGCTCGACCTCGTGCTGATCGAATCCGGCGGCGACAATCTGGCTGCCACTTTTTCCCCGGAGCTGGCCGACCTCACCATCTACGTCATCGACGTGGCCGCGGGCGACAAGATCCCGTCCAAGGGCGGCCCCGGCATCACCCGGTCCGACCTTCTGGTCATCAACAAGATCGACCTCGCGCCTCATGTCGGCGCCTCCCTGGAGAAGATGGAAACCGATGCCAAGCGCATGCGCGGCGCGCGCCCCTTTGTCATGACCAACCTGAAGAAGAGCGAGGGGCTCGACCGCATCGTCGGCTTCATTGAGGCCAAGGGCGGATTGCAACGGGCGAGCTGACCAGCGCGACGACATGGCGCAGGGGGCGCCGCCGTTAACGCCTGTGGCAGCGCGGTAACCGCGGAACAAATTTCGGACACGGCGATTGACTACCTCCGGTACCCGGGGCCAGTCCATCCCGGCCGGACGATCGGCCGGGCGGATTAAGCTTTTCAGGCGACCCAAGTTGCGTACTGATGCCTCCTCCTTCATTATCTCCGTCACTGGGGTCCACTCTGTTACGGCACATAGCCGTTCGAGCGGCATTCATATGCTCCGTGCTTATTGCCGACCTCCTGCTTTCGCCTGAGTAATCGCGTGGTCCGGCTGGGTTTTATCATCGGCTTCATTGCTCTGCTCGGAGCCCTGCTCTCCGGGCTTGCGGCCTATCGCGTCCACGACCAGGAGCTGGCGCTCGACCGAATCGCGCTGGCGCGCGCGATCGACGTTCATGCGAGCCTGGTCCAGGACCGGCTGACCGAGCGCGAACTGCTCGCGCGTGTCGCCTCCGGCCTGTTCCGTGCGCCGTCGGTGATCAAGCCGAACATGCTGGAGCCGCTGCGCTCGGCGATCTACGCCTTCAAGACCGATTTCGTGGTGGCCGGCTGGGTCGCCCGGCTGAAGCCGAACGAGCTGGCGGCAGCGCAGGCCGCCATCGCGGGCGCCGGCTTCCCGAATCCGCGAATCCGCGCCTACGACGACAGGCCGATCGATCCGGCGAGCGTCACCCAGCCGATCGACGTGCTGATGGATCTCGAGCCCCGCAGCGACGAAACCAAGGCGCTGCCCGGCCGCAGCTACGACCAGGATCCGGTTCGCAGCGCGATGCTGACCCGCGCCAGGCTGGAGAAGAGATCGGTTGCCTCCGATCCGGTTCCTCTGCTGCGCCCGAACGGGCCGATCGGCGTCATCGTGGCCGCTCCCGTCATTCCCGAGGGCGCGGTGGAGCCGGCCGGCTTCGTCACGTTTTCCTATGAGCTCGCTTCGCTCATGTTGACCAATGACGACATGTCGCTGTTCTCGGTCGCGCTCAAGGATCCGCGCAGGGAAGGTGGCGAACTGGTCGCCAAYGACCAGGGCGTGGTCTCCGCGCGCATGGCCCAGCCCGACGGGCCGGTGCCGTCGGCGACGCGAACCGTGAGCTTCGGCGGCCGCGACTGGCAGCTCGGCTACTACGCGAAGACCAATTCGGCGCGGCGCGCGGAGCAGACCGCGATCATCGTGGCCGCGATCGGCTTCGCCATCACCGCCATGGTGTGCGGCCTGTTCGGCTACGTCGCCTACAACAATTTGCGGCTCAGCCGCGAAATCCAGGTGCGGATCGGCTTCGAGCGGCGGCTGACGGCGGTGATCGACGAGCTCAATCACCGGGTCAAGAACATCCTGGCCGTGATCCAGTCGATCGTGACGCGGACGCTGCGCCATGGCTCCGACATCGACGTCGCCCGCGAGCTCCTGATCGGCCGCATCCACGCCATGTCCAACGTGGTCTCGCTACTCAGCGAGAGCCAGTGGCAGGGCGTCAAGCTGAAGGGCCTGTTCGAGGCGCGCGCCATTCCGCATGCCGACCGCATCGCCGTCAGCGGCCCGGACATCGCGGTCAGCGCGCGCGCCGCGCAGAGCCTGTCGCTGCTGTTCTTCGAACTCGCCTCGCACTCCGACGAGGGCCTGTCGCTGGTGGGCAAGCATCCGCACATCACCGCGAACTGGACGGTGACGGGTGAGGCGGGCGACGAGGTCTTCCAATTCCGCTGGGAGGAGTTCAACACCAGCGAGGCGACGCGCCGCCCCGATTCCGATTTCGGCCTGATCCTGCTCGACCGCGTCGCGCCCGAAGCGCTCGGCGGCACCGCCAAGCGGTTCTTCACCGAGGCCTCCTATGTCTACGAGCTGACCGCGCCGATGGAGACGGTCGTCGACATGACCGAGCGCGATCGCACCGAGAAGCTTTCGCAGCCGGTGAAGCCGGTGCGGTAAGCCTCGCGCACTTCAACTCGAGGTCAGTCGGGCAGCGATCGCGGTCATCTCGAGCTTGACGCCTGAACCGAGATCGGCCACGCCGACGACGGCGCGTGCCGGCAGATGGGCTTCGGCAAAGTGCGCTTTCCAAGCCGCATTGAACGCAGCCTTTTCGCCAAGATTCGTGACGAAGATGGTCACCTGCAACACGCTGGCCGGGTCGGATCCAAGAGTCTTCAGCAGACGCGACAATTGGCCAAGCACATCGTTTGCCTGACCCGACATGTCGAGGCTCGTGTCCTCGGCGACGATTCCGCCGATGTAAAGCACGCCGCCATGCTCGACCACTTCGTGGAGCAATCCTTCGTATGGCAAGATGCGTTTGATCATGATGAGACTGATGCTCCTGTGGGGAAAGACGTGAGATGTCCGCGCATTCTTGTCGCCAAGGCATGGACCTCGAGTCGGCGGCGGACGGCGGGCATTTTCAGCGCCTGATCTAGCCCTTCGGCCGCAGCACGAGGTCGACCAGATTGCGCGCGTAGCCAGGCGTGATCGGCGCGATGCCGAAGACGTAGCGGTAGAACAGGCTGCCATAGATCGCGTCGTAGAGATCCTCGGGCGGACCCTCGGCCAGGATGCTGCCGTCCTCTTGGCCCGCCGCGATCATCTCCACCAGCGCGTCGCGGCGCAATTGCAGATAGCGTGCATAGAACAGCTCCGCCGAGCCGGTCCTGGAGATGCACTCGGAGATGACGGCGAGTTGCACTTTGCCGAACTCGCCCTGGAGCGCGTCGGCATAGGCCGCAGCATGACGACGCGCGCGCGCCGCGGGCGTGCCGGAACTCGCCGGCGGCAGCGGCAGCATCTGCGCGGCATGGTGGAGAAAGGCGTCGATCAGCAGCGCTTCCCGCGACGGCCACCATTTGTAGATCGTCATCTTGGAGACGTTGGAGTGGCGCGCGACTGCGTCGATCGTGGTCGCGGCGAGGCCGGTGGCGGCCATCAGCGCGTAGGCGCTTTCGAGAATGGCGTGGGTGGTCTCGATCGACCGCGGCCGGCCGCGCCGCGGCGCGCTGTCGGCCCCTTCACCCTCGCCTTTCGCCATCACCACGCCCGGTCTCCTCGCGCAGACACCACCTTGGCCCGGCATAGCGCAGCCGCAGCCCTCGGCCTAGCGGAATCGAGGCGTCCGGGCGGTCAGAGCACGAACCGGACCCGACGGTTCATCCCGATGTCGTCGCGCCTTAGCCCTGCTGCCGCAAGGCCGCGGGCAGGTCCTGCCGCTTCGACCAGGAGATGTAATAAGCGACCGCGGTCATCGCCGCGAAGCCGACGAGGCTCACGACGATCTGCATCACCACCAGGTTGGGTCCGGTGATCAGGATGAGATGGCCGGCGAACGACAGGAACACGGCGGCGCAGAACACGGCGAGCCATTCCTCGCCGCATGCGATCACGGCCTGAAGCGGTCTCCATTGCAGGCCGGGATGATCGGCCGGAATGAGGTGGGTCGCAAGGAAGGCGAGCGCGAGGAAGTGGACCACGCGATAGGGCGCGAGGTTTTCCTTGTCGGTCGGCGCGATGCTGTTGAGGATGACGTCAGGCAGGTAGACGGAAAGCGCCGGCGCGTGGCGCATCAGCGTGATCGCCATCGCGAACACGAGATAGGCGCCCGCGAGCACGCGCAGCCAGGACATGCCGTGCAGCGCGCGGCCCGACGCGCCGGTCACCGCGAACCAGCCGCCCAGCACCATCAGCATCTGCCAGCAGAACGGGTTGAAGGTCCATTCCTGATCCGGATAGACCCGGAAATTCCACTCGAACCAGCGCGCGGCAAAGTACAGGGCGACGGATGCTGCCAACGTCAGGTTCGGACCCCGCAACAACCCCCACAGCGCAAACGGAAAGAACGCCATCAGCGGGATCATCAGTTGCAGGAGATCGAGGTTCAGCGGCTCTTCCTGGAGCACCAGTCCGCGGACCAGGATGCGCAGCGGGTGCTCGAGGATGCCCGAGATGTTGTATTCGTGGATGATCTCCGGCGCCATCGATTGCGAGGCCACATAGGCGATGGTGTCGATATAGATCACGAACAGCACGACATAGGCGGCGTAGAGCCGCCAGACGCGGCGAAATATGCGCGTCGCCGCGACCACGTAACCGCGCTCCAGCGCCATCCTGCCGTGGATGATGGCAACGCCATAACCCACCACGAACACGAACAGGTCGGCAGCGCCGCTGAAGCCGAAGTTTCGCAGCGTCAGCAGGTTGACGACGTTGTTCGGGATGTGGTCGACGAAAACCGACCAGTTGGCGATGCCGAGCGTCAAATACAGCCTGGCGTCGTGATGGAATGCGGCGAGGTTCGCCTTGACGGACGGTTTCATCGCGGAAAATGACTTTTGGAATCAGGGGCGCCGCTTTTAGCGGCAACCGCCCGCCTATCCGAGTAGCGTTTGCGTGAATGGGCCCTGATCTGTCTCGGCCGACGAAAAATTGCGCCGGGCAGGCCGTCGAATTTCTGGAGGTCGGTTGATCCGACCCGCAACGCAACTTTCGGAAAGGAGACGGCGGCGCGCCTTCGCCCACCCTGCATGGCCTTGTTTCCGCTTGCAGCGCTTCTGGAGTCTGGAAATGGAAAACCTCCAGTCTGTAGGTCTTCTACCCCGCAGCGCCGAACCGCTGCGGTAATCCCTGATCCGGCAGCAGCAACGTGCGGCCGTTGGAAGTTGGGGAAGTTGTGGTGGGCGTCTGGGAAGTGCGGCGCTGGCGGCTGATGGGGGCCGTCAGCTCGGTCGTTTTGGTCATTGGTACGGGAGGGGCGGCGGCACAATCAGCGACGGCGGGGTCGCCCGGGGCCGGGGCCGCGACCCAGCTCAGCCCGATCGTGGTTCAGGGTGGCGAGGCGCCGAGGCGCGCCAGTGCATCACCCGCGCGCAGCCGCAGCGCGGCGCGGTCGCGAGCAACGGCACGCTCCAATGCGCCTGCAGGCGCCGCGGTCGCCGCCACGGCGGGAGCCGGGGCCAGCCACAAGGAGTCGGCCTTCGGCCATGTCGACGGCATGGTCGCCACCCGCAGCGGCACCGGCACCAAGACCGACGCGGCGCTGATCGAGACGCCGGCCGCGATCTCCGTCGTGACGCAGGACCAGATCCAGGCCCAGGGTGCGCAGAGCATCGCGCAGGCGGTGCGTTACACGTCGGGCGTGCGGACTGAGAATCTGGGCGCCGACGCGCGCTTCGACAACGTCTACATTCGGGGCTTCCTGGCCGACCAGTATCTGGACTCATTGCGGCTGCTCAATTTCGGCGTATTCGCCTATCCAATCATCGAGCCCTTCAACCTCGAGCGCGTCGAGATCTTGCACGGCCCGGCCTCGGTCCTCTACGGTCAGTCGTCGCCCGGCGGTATCGTCGATCTCGTCAGCAAACGTCCGACGCTCGAGCCCTATCACGAGATGTTCGTCTCGACCGGTAGTTATGGCCGCGCGCAAGCGGGCGTCGACCTCTCCGGTCCGATCGACAAGAACAAGGAGTTTCTCTACCGCTTCACGGCGTCTGGCTTCGACGTGGGCAGTCAGGTCGATCATGCCGATTACCAGCGCATCTCGATCGCGCCGTCGCTGACTTGGCGGCCGGATAACAACACCACGCTGACCGTGCTCGGAACCTATCAGCGTGATCCCAAGGCCGGCTTCTACAATCAGCTGCTGCCCAACGGTATCGGCACCATCACGCCCTACAAGGGTAGCTACATCCCGACGAGCTTCTATTCCGGCGAGCCGAACTTCGACAAGACGGACCGGACCCTCGGTACGGTCGGCTACCTGCTCGAACACAGCTTCAACAACAACGTCAAGGTCCGGCAGAACCTGCGCTACATGGACGTCAGCACCGATTTTGCGGTGGTGTCGCCCGGCGGCGGTCAGCTCGATCCGACCAAGCTGAGCCGCAGCGCCTTCACCACACAGGAGGTTATCCGCTCGTTCAACGTCGACAACCAGGCCGAAGCCAAATTCAACGCCGGTCCGTTCGAGCACACGGTGCTTGCCGGCCTCGACTATACCAACGCCACGGACAAGCGGCTCAACGGCATGCTCTCGGTTGCGCCGACGATCAACGCGTTCAATCCGGTCTACGGCGTGCCGTTCGGTCCGGTGCCCTACACGTCGAATGTTCGGCAGAAGATCGAGCAGCTCGGCGTCTATGCACAGGACCAGATCAAGTTCGACCGCTGGGTCGCGCTGCTCGGCATCCGCCACGATCTGGCGCAGTCCCGCACCGAGACCCTGACCTACGGGAGCGGCACCGCGATCGCACCGAAATCCGATACGGCGGTTACCAAGCGCGGCGCACTGCTCTACAAGTTCGACAACGGGATTGCGCCCTACATCCAGTACACCGAGTCATTTCAGCCGACCGCCGGCACGGATGCTCTTCTCCGCTCGTTTGCGCCGACGACCGGCCAGCAGGAGGAGGCGGGCATCAAGTACCAGCCCAACGCGAAATCGCTCTATACGCTCGCCGCGTTCAACCTGATCCAGCAGAACGTGCTGACGCCGGATACGGATCCGTCGCATCCCCCCGGCTCCCGCGTTCAGACCGGCGAGATCCGTTCGCGGGGCATCGAGCTGGAGGCCAAGACCGAGATCAGTCCCGAGCTGACGGTGTTGGCGTCCTACACCTATCTCGACAACATCGTGACGCGGACCAACACTCCGAGCCAGCTCGGCAAGCATCCGGTCATCGCTCCGATGAATTCGGCATCAGCCTGGGTCGATTACACCTTCCATGGCGGGCCGCTCGACGGCTTTGGCCTCTCCGGCGGCGTGCGCTATGTCGGCGAGACGGCCGGCAATACCGCGAACACGTTCTATGTCCCGGACGTCACGCTGTTCGATGCAGCGCTTCACTACGACTTCTCCGCGTTGGGGCCGCTGTTCAAGGGGTATTCGGCACAGGTCAACGCCACCAATATCTTCGACAAAACCTACGTGACGCTCTGTCAGGACATCGGCTGCTATTACGGCCTGCGCCGCAACGTGATTGCGACGCTGCGCTACCGTTGGTAGGGGAGGGGCATGGGCGAGCAGGCCACCTTCGACGGACGTGCGTACGAGCGGAAGGCCGCGCTTCGACGCTGGCTGTTCGTGCACAAATGGTCGAGCCTGATCTGCACGCTGTTCCTGCTCCTGATCTGCATCACCGGCCTGCCGCTGGTGTTGCGCGACGAGATCGACAATTTGCTCGACGACGCCTTGCCCTATGCGCAGGTGCCGGAGAGCACGCCCAATGTCAGCCTCGACCGAATCGTCGAGGCCGGGCGGAAGATGTATCCGGGCGAGACCGTCATCTCGGTGTTCGTCGATGACGACGAGCCCAAGATCATGATGTTCATGGCGAGCTCATGGGAGGCATTCAAGGCCAACCGCAGGTCGCTGCACTCGATCCGGTTCGATGCCCATACCGGTGACGTGCTGAAACAGACGAAACCGTTCGGCGAGGACGGCCTCACCTTCCTGCAACTGATGCTGTCCCTGCATCGCGATTTGTTCGCAGGGCTCGCGGGCGAGCTGTTCCTCGGCGCGATGGCGCTGCTGTTCATCGCGGCAATCGTCTCCGGGATCGCGATCTACGGGCCGTTCATGCGCAAGCTCGATTTCGGCACGGTGCGCGCGAGCCGTTCGCGGCGGCTGAAATGGCTCGACCTGCACAACCTGCTCGGCGTCGCCACGCTCGGTTGGGCGCTGGTGGTCGGCGCCACCGGCGTGATCAACGAGCTTTCGACGCCGCTGTTCGCGCTGTGGCAGCAGACCGACGTGCGCGCCATGCTGGCGCCGCTGCAAGGCAAGCCGGTGCCGCAGACGTCCGAACTGTCCTCGCCGCAAGCTGCGTACGACACCGTGAAGGCGGCGTTTCCGGACATGATCACGACCAGCGTGGTCTATCCGGGCGCCCCCTTCGGATCGCCGTTTCACTACGTGGTCTGGACCAAGGGCAAGCAGCCGCTGACCTCGCGCCTGTTCAGTCCCGTGCTGGTCGATGCCAGAAGCGGTGCGCTGGTGTCCGCGGTCACCATGCCCTGGTATCTGCGCGCGCTGGAGCTGTCGCGCCCGCTGCATTTCGGCGATTACGGCGGCATGCCGCTGAAGATCATCTGGGTGGTGCTCGACCTCGTCACCATTTTCATTCTCGGCAGCGGACTCTATCTCTGGTTCGCGCGATCGCCGGTCGCGAAGACGCAAGAACAACCGGCCGCGGTCATGCCGCTGGCTTCGCCGGGCGGCGCCGAATGACTGGCCGCCGTTCGATTGCCCTGATCTGGCGCTGGCCGGCGTTGCTCGCGGCCTTCAGCATTTTCGGCCTGCTTTCGGCACTGCTCGGCCAGACGGGGGTCTGGCTGCCATTGTCCTGGATCGCTCTGGCCACTCCGCTCGCGGTGGCCGCGATCTGCGTCAGCCGCAGCCGGGGATGATTTACTCGGCCGGTTCGGCCGAAGCCTCGTCGGGGGCACCGGCACGGCTCGCCATGATCCCGAGCGCGACGCCGCCGATCGCCAGGATCGGCAGCAGCCGCTTGATCCCGATGGCACGAACAATCTGGAGCCCCGTCGCGATCAGCACGGGGTCGGAGAGCATGCTCGTGGCCGCCGACTTCGCGGCGCGCTCGGCGGCGATCCGGGCGCGCTTCCGCGCCTCCCGCTTGTAGCCCCAATAGGTGCCCGCCGCGGCGAGCGTGAGCAGGAAGAAGATGCCGGCGCCCGCGAGGCAGGCCTGCACGGGTCCATATGTCTCCAGAACCGATATGAAGGCGGCGGCGCAGAGGAAGCTGGTGGTGATGAAGAGCGCGAATGCGGCGCCGGCCGCGAGCGACGTCAGCCGGACTGTCGTGCCCGTCGATGCGCTGATGCCGTCGATGATGCGTTGAAACATGGACTTGCTCCTCAAATCCCCACAAGCCGACAGCGGCGGCGCCGGAGCGCCGCCATCATCTCACGATCCCCCGCGCATCTCAGCGGCGCCACGCCACGCCGATCAGGAAGCCGATGCCGAGCGCGATGCCGACGGTCGCAAGCGGCCGCTGCGTGATGGCATCTTCCAGCGTTTCCTCGATCGACCCGTAAGCATCCTGCGCCGCGCCCATCATGGCGCTGCCGCGCTCCGACATGTCGTCGAGCGTCGAATCCACGTTCTCGCGGGCTTGCTTGTAACCACGCCGGGCCTGCTTGCCCGTCGCGTTGGCAAACGTATTGAGGGCATCGGTGATCTGTTCTGTGAGGGCGGCGATATCGCTTTTCACGGCTGCTACATCCTTCTCGAGGCGTTCCCTGGTGGCTTTGTCGGTCCAGTCTCTCATCCTGGTGTCGCCGTCGGTTGTTGACATCACAAGCTCCGAACTGTTGGCGGTGAGATGAGCGGAAAACGTTTCGTTGTGACGGAAGTTCCGTCATCGAAACCCCTCATCCTTGCGGCAGCTGCGGCGAATCCGCCGGCGCGAGATGCTCCTTGAGGATCAGCGCAACGATCAGCAGCGGAGAGGCGAGGAAGGCGCCCATCGGCCCCCACAGCCAGGTCCAGAAGGCGAGGGCGATGAAGACGGCCAGCGCATTCAACTCCAGCCTGCGGCCGATGATGGTCGGGGTCACGAAGTGCCCCTCCAGGAAGGTGATGCCGCCGAAGGCGAGCGCCGCCATCAATCCGCCGCCCAGGGTCGGGAAGGCGACGAGCCCCACCACGACCAGCACGGCGAACATCGCGACCGGCCCGATGATCGGGATGAAGTTGAGCGCGGCCGCGAGCGCGCCGAGTCCGGCTGGATTTGGCATGCCGGTCAGCGCACAGATCAGCCCTGTGACAATGCCGACGCCCACATTGATGACGGTCACCGTCAGCAGGTAATTGCCGAGATGGACCTCGATCTCGTTGAGGATCCGCAGCATCCGCAGCCGCGCGTCGCGGTCGCCGAAGGTCATGATCAGGCCGCGCCTGAGATCGCGCCAGCTCGCGATGAACAGGATCAGGGTGGCGAAGAACAGCAGGAATTCGGTGAATGTCGGCGACAGGAATTCCAGCGTCGGCTGGACCCATTCGAATTTCGGCAGTTGCAGGCTCGGCAGCGCCTCCGGACCGCCGACCATGATTTGCAGCTCCTGCCACAAGGCGAGCGGCCGATCGAACAAATGCAGCTTGTCCTTCAGCTTCGCACCGAGCTCGGGAAGGCGTGAGCTCCATTCCATCAACGGCGAGGCGATCAGCGCGACCACGAAGGCGACCACCGCCGTCACCGCGATCACGATCAGCACCGCGCCGACCGCGCGCGGCACCCGCCGGCGTTCCAGGAAGCCCGCGGCGGGCGACAGCATGGTGCCGGTGACGAACGCCATCACGACGGGCAGGAAGAATGGCTTGCCGACATAGAGCACTGCGACCACGGAGATCAGGAGCAGGCCAGCGAGCGCGAAGGCGACAAATTCGGCGCGGCGGATCACCGGCGGCAGGTCRGTCTTGCTGTCGGGGAGCGGCGTGCTTTCGCTGTTGTCGGAAGTCAGACGTTCASTGGGAAGGACGCGCACAATCTCTCTCCCGCACGGAAGCTTCCATCCGGGCGCCCGTTGACCAGGGGAGAACGTCGGGGGCCCGCTGCGGTTCCATCGCGGCTTCGTGAAGAATGGCTCGCTTGACTGTGACTTCGCAGCCGCACGTCGCCGTGGAACTTGAGTCGGTCCTGCCGCGTTTATCGGACGCGCATCACCCGGATGCACACATCCAATGGGGCAGCACATGACCAGGTTCTCTGTCCATCGCCGGCTTTCGCCGCGCACTTTCACTGGCTTTGCCGTTGCGACAGCGCTGCTGACGATGCCGTTCGCGGCACACGCCCAGACGCTCGGCTACGCGCCGTTGCAGCTGCACGGCTTTCCACAGGACCGGGCCTACGCCCCTGCGGACGCGCAAACGGCCGACGAGGACGCCGCGCTTCCCGATCGCCTGCGCCGGCAGATCGTGAGCTTCGATCGAAACGAGCCGGCCGGCACGATCGTCATCGATACCGCCAATACCTATCTCTACTACGTGCTCGGCCAGGGCCGTGCCATCCGCTATGGCGTCGGCGTCGGCCGTCAGGGCTTCACCTGGGCCGGCGTGCAAAGCGTGACGCGCAAGGCGGAGTGGCCGGACTGGCATCCGCCGGCCGAGATGATCGCGCGCCAGCCTTATCTGCCGCGCTTCGTGGCCGGCGGTCCCGGCAATCCGCTAGGCGCCCGGGCGATGTATCTCGGTTCGAGCGAGTACCGCATCCACGGCACCAACGATCCCACCACGATCGGCAAGTTCGTCTCCTCCGGCTGTATCCGCCTGACCAATGCGGATGTCACCGACCTTTTCAACCGCGTCAATGTCGGCGCCAAGGTGGTCGTGCTGCCTAAGAACGCCCCGTTGATGGCCAGGGACGGCGATCCCGTGCGCAAGCGCCCGGCGGTGACGACGCTGCCGACCGGCCGTCAGGCGCTGAACATCCCGACGTCGTCGGTCAACTAAGAGGTCACATGGGTATCCGCTCGATCAACAGGCTGGCCGGTGGCGCGGCGGCATTGTTCGCCGTCGCTTCCCTCGGCCTCGTACTGACGCCGCCGGCGCATGCGCAGGATTTCTTCTCGGCGCTGTTCGGCGCGTTCGGAGCACGGCCGCCGCAGATCCGGACGCCGTTTCCGGGCGACGACATGCCCCGCTACGATGCGCCGCGTGGCCGCATCGCCTATGGCGGCGGACTGGCCTATTGCGTGCGGGGCTGCGACGGCCGCTATTTCCCGGCCCAAGGCGCCGACAGCGAGAGCAAGGCGCAATCCTGCAAGAGCTTCTGTCCGGCCGCCGAAACGTCGCTGGTTTATGGCAGCAATATCGACAATGCGGCGACGGAGACCGGAAAGTCCTATTCCGACCTGCCGAACGCGTTCCGCTACCGCAACGAGATCGTCGCGGGCTGCACCTGCAACGGCAAGGATACGGTCGGGCTCGCGCCCGTGAAGGCCGAGGACGATCCCACCTTGCGCAGGGGCGACATCGTCGCCAGCGCGGGCGGCCTCGTTATCGCCAACCGCAATGCCAACGATCGCGGCGGCGTCGCGATGAACTTCTCGCCACTGCCGGAATCGGTGCGCGCAAGATTCCGCCAGGTGCCGGTGGTGGCCAAGGAGTAGGGGCGCGTCGCTTCGCATCTTCCCCAGGACGAGAATGATGCGAGGCCGGTGCCCCAATCACCGCCGTCG
>NZ_JBFULT010000169.1:0-12981 GCF_054049755.1 Bradyrhizobium sp. P5_C11_2 | reverse complement strand
GCTCGAGTAGGCCGATCAGGACCACCGCAACGGCTGTGGTCGCCAGGCGCCGCCGCGGATAGGCGAGGCCGAAGGCCAGTCCAACGAGGATGAAGGCGATCGCATGTTCGCCGTCCTGGCCGAGGTCGGAATGCGGCCTCAGGCCGGGCGGCCCGAGGGTCGCGAAAGTGACGGCGGCAGCGAGCAGCCAGGCAAAGGAACGAACCAAAATGGACATCCGGTCCGCATAGCACGGATTTGCAACAGGCTGTTGCGGGGCCGGGATCAGATCGCCGTGTAGTTAATGACCAAACGTTAAAGGGGTTCGCGCACGCCGAGCCCGTGCATGAAGCGCTCCCTGATCTGCACGGGATCGCGCCTTGTGGCGCCGATTCCGGGCTTGTCGTCGATGCGGACTGCGACCAGGCTCGGCTCGGACGCAGACATTGCTACGTCGACCAGGCGCTCGAAATCCTCCTCGTCCGCGGCCCAGGCGCTGTTGGCAAGRCCGGAGCCTGCGGCGATGGCGACGATGTCGGCTACGTTCGCGGCCRGTGTCGGCTGCGCGCCGGTGATCTGGTAGATGCCGTTGTCCATCACGATCATGACAAGGTTCTTCGGCGTCAAGGTCGCGATGGTCGAGAGCGCGCCGAGCTGCATCAACAGCGAGCCGTCGCCCTCGAGCGCGAAGACGCGGCGGTCGGGCTGGGCCAGCGCCACGCCGAGCGCAATCGGGAAGGCGAGGCCCATGCTGCCGAGCATGTAGAAGTTCTGCGGGCGGTGGCCGGCGGCCCAGAGGTCGAAATTGGTGTTGCCGATGCCGCCGATCACCGCCTCCTCGTGCTTGAGTTTTGCGATCAGGCGCGAGGTCACGTCGAACCGGTTCATCACCTTGGTGTTGCGCGTGTCCATATCTGAACTCATTGGGGCCGCCTCACTTGTCGAAAACCTTGCCGCCCGTGAGCAGCGGGTTGAGGATCAGCGCCACCGGAGCCTGTGTCGTGACGGCCTGCTTGATCGATCGGTCGGCGATGAATTCGAGCTCGTCGAGGCGGGTGATGGTGTGATGCTCCAGCGCCAGCGAATCCAGCACCGGGCGCATGGTGCGGCAGACCAGCGACTGGCCGTAATTGAATTCGCCGAGCGTGCCGCGCTCGGAGACGAACATGATCAGCGGGATCTGGTAGGGCACCGCGAGCGAGGCGAGCACGTTGGCGAGCGTGGCAAAGCCGGAGGTCTGCATCAGCACCGCGCCGCGCCGTCCGCCCATCCAGGCGCCCGAGACGATGCCGACCGCTTCCTCCTCGCGGGCCGTCGCAAAGGTCGTGAAGAAGGGATCGGCGTGCAGGTTCTTGATCAGGGGCGTCAGCACGCGGTCGGGAACGTAAGGCACGAGACTGATCTCGTTCCGCTTCAGGGTTTGCAGGACGATGCCGTGCCAGCTCCCGTCGCTGGACGCTTCTGTCGCCTGGGGCGAGGACTGCTGCTCCGCAATCGCCATTGCGTTCTCCCTTGGCGGCTTTCCTTGGGCCGCGCATGCTTCTTGGTCTTGAGCCTTTGATCTTGGCTTTTGATCTTGGGCCGTCGCGGCGGTCTGCCGAACTTGACGGAGCGAGCGGGATTGTCAACATGTCCCGGCCGGCACCRTGATCTGCGCCAGACGGCCTGCCGTGGCCGGCACCGCCATGTCATAAGCGGCGACAATGAAAAAGCGGGAGGGAGGCATGGGAGGGCGCGCGCCGCGCTGACCTTGCGGATCTCCCTCGAGCGAGCCGGAAGGGTCCTGATGTCCGTCAACAGCAAGCGCGTCTTCTACTCCAATTATTTGGCCAATCCGATCTATATCGACATCCTGAAGGCGCGGCCCGACGTCCGGCTCGATCGCATCGAGAACGAGAGCCCCGAAGATTTCTATGCGCCGATCATCAGCGCCGCCCATGTCTACCAGATCGGCGCGGCCCGCGACGAGCTCGCGCCGCACTTCCATGTCGATGCCGCCTTCCTGAAGCGTACGCCGAACCTGCTGCTCGTCTCCAGCAATGGCGCGGGCTTCGACCCCGTCGATGTCGAGGCCTGCACGGACGCGGGCGTGCTGGTCGTCAACCAGTCCGGCGGCAACGCCCATTCGGTCGCCGAGCATGCGCTGGCGATGATGCTGACGCTGTCCAAGCGCATCATCCAGTCCGACCGCCGCCTGCGCCGGGAGCGCGACGTCAACCGCAATGAGCTCGTCGGCAACGAGGTCGAGGGCAAGACCGTCGGCATCATCGGGCTTGGCAATGTCGGCCGCCGCATCGCCGCGCTCTGCAAGGGGCTGCTCGGCATGAAGGTGCTGGCCTACGATCCGTACCTCACGGTCGACGTGATGGCCGAGCGGGGCGGGGAGAAGGTCGAGCTCGACGAGCTCTTGCGCCGCGCCGATTTCGTCTCGATCTCCTGTCCGCTCGACAAGCGCAGCCGCGGCATGATCAGCGTGCGCGAATTTGCGCTGATGCAGCCGCACGCCTACTTCATCACCACGGCGCGCGGTTTCATCCACGACGAGGACGCACTGCTCCAGGCGCTGCGCGACAAGCGCATCGCCGGCGCCGGTCTCGACGTCTGGTCCAAGGAGCCGCCGCCGCCGGAGCATCCGCTGCTCCAGCTCGACAACGTGCTGGCGAGCCCGCACACCGCAGGCGTGACGATCGAGGCGCGCCGGAACATGGGCCGGATCGCGGCCGAGCAGGTTTTGGACACGCTCGACGGCAAGCGCCCGCCGCGCATCATCAATCCCGAGGTCTGGCCGCGCTATGCCGAGCGCTTCAAGCAGGCCTTTGGCGTGACGCCGGGGTAGGAGCGCGCGAAGTCTGATCGCGCTCCGATCGTTGGTTACAAGGATGAAAACAGAAAGCGGCGGATTTTACTGATGGCGTGAATGAACACGTATGACTTGTCCTGTAGATAAGGGTCCATGAGCATATTTTCGATTGCGACATCCGGACTTTCTGCAGCGAGTTTGCGCGTGAGCGTGGCCGCGAGCAATATCGCCAATATCAGCACGACCGGCCCGCTACCTGCATCAGGCGGATCGAGCACATCGGCCGGTGCGGGCAGTTCGGGCATTGCTCCGACGTTTCCGGCGGCCTACGTGCCGTTGCGGGTCGATCAGGTCTCCCAATCGAGCGGCTCGACGCCGGGCGGGACGGTCGCGACCGTGTCGACGGTTTCGCCGAGCTATACCGTGCAATCCGACCCGAGCGCTCCCTTCGCAAACCAGGACGGTCTGGTCGCCGCGCCCAATGTCGATCTCGTCAGCGAATTCGCTGAGCTTGCGACCGCAAAGTACAGCTTCATTGCCAATGCGAAGGTCATTGAAGCCTACTCTGAGACTGAAGACACACTCCTCGATATCAAGGCGTGATGGCCGATGCCGGCTCGTCCGCCTCTACCGGCGTGACGTCGGGGTAGCGCGTCTACCCCAGCTTTGCGCCGAGTTGCTGGAACACGGCCTCGCAGGTCATGAGGTCGAGATGGCCGCCTCCTGCGTTCTTGAAGAACGTGACATCGGACGGTGACGTTCGCCCCTGTACGCGACCGCCGGCGAGATCGTAGAGGTCGCCGAGGACATCCTTCTCGCTGATCGCACCGCTGGCGATCGGCTGCAGAATGTCGCCGACGCCATGGAAGGCGGATTCCCGCCTGTCGACGAAGACGCGCGACCGCTTTGCGGCGTCGTCATCCGCCTCGCGGGTTTGCGGCGTATAGCCGCCGACCAGGTCCAGATGCGTCCCCGGCCGCAAATTTCGTCCCTTGATCAGCGGTGCGTGCGACCGGGTGCAGGTGGTGATGATGTCAGCCTCGCGCGTCGCGGCGTCGAGGTCTGCGGTTGTTTCCGCCTTGACGCCGTCCGCCGCCAGCCGCCCGGCGAGCTCGGATGCCCGTTCCGGGCTTCGGTTCCAGATCAGTACCCGTTGCAGCGACGGCCGCACTGTTCGATGCCCCCGGACCAGCCACTCGGACATTTCGCCGGCACCGACGACAAGGAGCGTTTCGGGATTGGGGGCAGCGAGAAGTTTCGCGCCCAGCGCTGAGTCGGCGGCAGTGCGCCAGTGCGTGATCTCGGTTCCATCCATCGCCGCCAGCGGCCGTCCGTTGGTGCCGTCGAACAGCACGCATACGGCCTGCACCGCCGGCATCTTCCCTTCCGCGAGATTGGCGGGAAAGCTGGTGAACATCTTGCTCGCCATGTAGCGGCCGGGATCGACCGCGCTGCGGATGACGTATTGCCCCGTCTCGCTGCCGAGGAAGGCGTCAAGAACCTCCATCTTCGGCCGGCGATGCGCTTCTTCCAGGGCGGCAATGAGGATCGGGAATGTCAGGACCTTCGTAACGTCGGTGTCGGAGACAAAGTGCAAGGCAAAATCCTCGTTGGCGAAGGCCGGCGCCGGCCTCAATTTCTGGTTCTGGGGGCAAGCCTTGGGCCGCCTCCGAAACCCGCATTTCCGCTTAAACGCCCACAACGGGTTCCGCAACGAATCTTCCGCCGGGCTCATCGACTTTGATCCGCGTCAAAATCTCCTTTCCCCGTCCCGGCTAAATGGGACTAGAGTGCCGGCGGAGCAGCAGGGAGGTCCCCATGTCAACTTATGTCGTCAAGTTCATGAAGGACGTGCTCGGCCAGTACGGCCGGGAGATCGAGGTCTGCCAGGGCGCGATCGAGATCGACGCCGCCGACGAGGACGAAGCCAGGGAACGCGCGAAGGCCAAGTTCTGCAAGGACCAGGCGTTGCACCACTGGTCGCTGCATGCCGACCGTATCCAGATCAGACCGGCCGATTTTCCGTCCTGAGGCCTAGCGGCCGGGTGCCATCGCCGGCGGCGGCGCGGTTGTGCCTGCGCCGAGCGAGCGCTGCACCATGACGGTGTCGGACCAGCGGCCGTGGCGATAGGCGACACCGCACAGCAGGCCGGCGCGCGCGAAGCCGAACTTCTCGTGCAGCGCCAGTGAGGGCGCATTGTCGGCATCGATGTAGCCGATCATCTGGCGGAAGCCGGCCGCGGCACAAGTGTCGATCAATTCCTGGAGCAGCAGCCGTCCGATCCCGCGGCCGAGATGCTCCTGATGGACATAGATCGAGTGCTTGGCCGTGTAGCGATAGGCCGGGCGCTTGCGGAACAGCACCGCATAGGCATAGCCGACGACCTCGCCGCGAAAAGTCGCGACCAGATGCGGCAGGCGGGTCTGCTTCAGATTCTTGCGCCGGTCACGCAGATCGTCGGGCTCCGGCGCGCCGGTTCCCTCGACATCGCGTGGCACCCCATTGCGGACGTGATGGCGGTAGATCGCCAGCATCGCTTCGATATCGCTTTCGCGTGAGGGCCGGACCAGGACCGGCTCGTCATCCGCGCGGATTGCGGCTGTTTCGTTCATCGGCACCTACTCGGTAACGACGTAAGTGTAGAGGCCGATGCGGCCGGTCGCATCGATCTCCTTGTAGACGCCCTGGATTTCGACATCGAAGCCCGGAAACGTATTGAAGCAGGTCTCGAACATCTTGAGATAATCGACCATGGGCTTCGCCCGTTCCGTCAGCCGCTCGCCGGGAACAATGGTGGCGATGCCGGGCGGATAGACCACGAAGGGCGTGGTGGCGATGCGGCCCGCGATCGCCTCGATCGGCAAATAGTCGACGTCGTTCTTGAACAGATAGCGCGCGGCATCACGGGGCGACATCGCAATCTCAGGCATGTGCTCGGGCATGAATTGCCGGGCCTGCAGCGCGCTGACGTCGGCGGCGCGGAAGAAGCGGTGCATCTCGCCGCAGAGGTCGCRGAGCCGCACGCCGGCATAGCGCGCCTGCCGCCGCTGATAGAATTCCGGAATCGCGTCGGCCAGCAGCGCATTGTCGTCGTGCAATCTCTTGAACGCCACGAGGCCGGAGATCAGCGTGCCGGCCTTGCTCGCCTCGACGCCGGGCGTGAGCAGGAAGAGCAGCGAGTTGAGGTCGTTCTTCTCGGGCACGATGCGGTTTTCGCGCAGATATTGCGCGACCACAGGGGCGGGGATGCCGTGCTCGGCATAGGCGCCGGTGGTGCGGTCGAAGCCGGGTGTGAGCAGCGTCAGTTTGTTCGGATCGGTCATGGCAAAGCCTTCCGCGAGGCCGGGAAAGCCATGCCAGGTGCTGTCGGGCGAGAGCTGCCACAGGGCGGGATTGGTGGCGAGCTCGTCGGTGGAGAGCGTTTCCCAGGCGACGTTGTGCGCAGCGCCGGGGCGGCTGACGTCGGGAATCGCGACGCGATCGGGAACGAACGGCTCGAAGAACCAGCGGCGGTCCGGATTCTGTTCCTTCTCCTCGAACTCCCGGCGCATCGCCCGGATTTTCTTGCGCAGCTCGATGCCGAGGCGGATCGTGTCGTCCCACAGCACCTCGCCGGAGCGGCCCTTCATCATCTGCGCGCCGACGTCGAGCGAGGCGAACAGCGGATAGAATGGCGACGTGGATGCGTGCTGCATAAAACTCTCGTTGAAGCGGCGGTGCTCGACGCGCCGCTTCTGGCCGCGGATGTGACGGTCCTTGATGTGGATCTGGGAGGCCTGCGAGAAACTCGCGAGCTGCTTATGCGTCGACTGCGTCGCAATGATGCCCGGCGCTTCCGGGGGGAGGTTCGCGAGGCCCATGGCGAAGCGGCCGGCATAGAGCGGGTGGAATTTCATGAAGCCGGCCCAGGCCTCGTCGAACAGGATGTACTCGCAGAGATGGCCGATGCGCTTCAAAATCATCTCGGCGCTGTGGATCGAACCGTCATAGGTGCACTGCTCGACCACGGCGACGCGGAACGGCCGCTCCTTGCGCCAGGCCTCCTTGTCCTCGACCAGCGGATGATTGCGGATCGCCTCGCGCAAGGCTTTCTCGTCGAGCGCGTCCCAGCGCATCGGGCCGATCAGGCCCCAGGCGTTGCGGATGGTCGGCACATAGATCGGGATGCCGCCATTGATCATCAGCGCGCCGTGATGGGCGGCCTTGTGGTTGTTGCGGTCGAACAGCACGAGATCGCCGTCGGTGACGAGCGCGCCGAGCGCGACCTTGTTCGAGGTCGAGGTGCCGTTGAGCACGAAATAGGTCTTCTCCGCGCCGAAGATCGCCGCTGCTTCCTTCTGCGCCTTCAGCGCCGGGCCCTCATGAGTGAGGAGGTCGCCGAGGTCGAGCACGGAATTGTCGAGATCGTCGCGGAACACGGATTCGCCGAGATGCTCGACGAAGACGCGGCCGATCGGGCTGCGGTTGTAGAACACGCCGCCATTGTGACCGGGGCAGGTCCAGAGCTGGTTGCCTTCCTCGGCATAGTCGACCAGCGCGCCGAAGAACGGCGTCTTCAGTGTCTCGGCATATTGCTTCAGCCGGCTGATCAGGTTCTTGGCGATGAAGGTCGGCGTCTCCTCGGACAGGAAGACATAGCCGTCGATGAAATCGAGCACCTCGACCGGCAGATCCTCGAACCGCTTGCGCCGGATCAGCAGGATGATCGGGAAGTCGAGGCCGCGGCGCCGCATCAGATTGATCAGCGCCGAGGTCTTGCCCTCCAGGCCCTTCTTGCCCCAGTCCACCACCATGCAGCCGATAGCGGCGTCGGTCTGCACCGCCATCTCGGCGTCCTCAAGCTTGCGGGCCCGGACCACCTCGAAGCCGGAGCGCTGGATCTCCTCGATGATCTGGTTGAAGCGGACGCCCTCGAGGTCGTCGGCGTCGAACACAGGTGCGGCGAACAGGAAGTTGAAGCGCTTGAAATAGTCCATGTCGTGTCCCGAATCTACAGAGACTGGCAGGTCTCTGCACTTTCGATGACAGTTATATGACAGCCGCCCGATCCAGCGGGGATCGGGTAACGGGAGATCAGTCCAGCAACTTGTCCAGCGTGATCGGGAAGCGCCGGATGCGCTTGCCGGTGGCGTGATAGACCGCGTTCGCGATCGCCGCAGGCACGCCGACGATGCCGATTTCGCCAATGCCCTTGACGCCCAGCTTGTTGATCCGGTCGTCGGGTTCGTCGACGAAGATGACGTCGATGTCGTGAATGTCGGCATTCACGGGAATGTGGTACTCGGCGATGTTCGCGTTCATGATCCGGCCGAAGCGGTGATCCATCACCGTCTCCTCGTGCAGCGCCATTCCGATGCCCCAGACCACGCCGCCCATGATCTGGCTGCGGCCGGTCTTGGTATTGATGATCCGGCCGGCTGCGACGGCGCTCACGACACGCGCGACGCGGATGACGCCCAGTTCTTCGTCAACCTTGACCTCGGCGAAGACCGCCGAATGGGTGTTGCGCGCGTGCGACTTGTCCTCCGAGAAATGATTGAGCTTCTCTTTCTCGATCCGCTCGAGCTTGCCGTGACGCATCGCGTCGGCGATCGAGACGGCACGAGCCTTGTCGGCGGCCCTGGCGATCGTGCCATCGACAAGGATCACATCGGGCGCATCGACGCCGCCGAGGGGCGAGGCGGGCATCGCCTTGGCGAGCCGTGCGAGCTCCTGGCGAATGTCGTCGGCCGCGCCCAGCACGGCGTGCGCGGCCGACGCCGCCATCCAGGAACCGCCTTCGACAGGGGCCTGCGGCAAGGCCGAGTCGGCAAGCTTCACGTCGATATTCTCGATCGGCAGCCCGAGGGCGTCGGCGGCCACCTGTGCCACGATGGTGTAGGTGCCGGTGCCGATATCAGACGCGGCGCAGGACACCTCGGCATGGCCGTTCGACGTCAGCACGATACGCACCGCGACCGGCATCTGCAGCGCYTCCCACACGCCCGTCGCCATGCCCCAGCCGACCAGCTCCTTGCCGTCGCGCATGGAGCGCGGCGCAGGATTGCGCCGGCTCCAGCCGAAGGCCTCCGCGCCGCGTGCGTAGCATTCGCGCAGTTGCTTGCTGGTGTAGGGCAGGTCTTCACTCTGGTCGCGGTCCGAATAGCACTTCAGCCGCAGCTCGACGGGATCGAGCTTGAGCGCGACGGCCAGCTCGTCCATGGCGCATTCGAGCGCGCAGACGCCGGAAGCGGCCCCTGGCGCGCGCATGTCGCAGGGGGTGGAGACGTCGAGGCGGACGAGCTTGTGCGCGAGGCGCGTGTTCGGGCTTCGGTAGAGCTGGTCGGCCCAGCCGGCGTCGTTGCGCGAGAAATCCTCGTAGCGTGAGGTGATGGCGGTGGCCTCGTGCGTGACGGCGTCGAGCGTGCCGTCGGACTTCGCGCCGAGCCCGATGCGTTCGATGGTCGCCGGCCTGTACCCGAGTCCATACATCTGCTGCCGCGTCAGCACGACGCGAACGGACCGCTTCAGCGCGAGCGCACCAAGCGTTGCCAGCACCACCTGATATTGCGGCCGCAAGCCTGAACCGAAGGCGCCGCCGACATAGGGCGAGACCACGCGGATATCATCCGGCTTCTTGTCGAAGACGCCGCAGAGAAACTTTTGGACGTTCTGGACGCCCTGCGTCTTGTCGTAGACCGTGAGCCTGCCGTCCCCGTTCCAGACCGCCGTGGTCGCGAACAGCTCCATCGGGTTGTGATGCTCGGTCGGAATGAAATAGTCCGCTTCGTGCCGCACGGCAGCCCCGGCAAGCGCCGCTGGAGCATCACCGCGCGGCTTGTGCGGCTTCTCCACCTCGGCGGCCTTGCTGCGCTCGGCTTCGAGATCGGTCGCAAACGCCTGGTCCTCCTGGTATTCGACGCGCACCAGGGTCGCGGCGAATTTTGCGGTTTCCCAATTCTCGGCCACGACCAGTGCGATCGGCTGGCCGTTGAACTTGATCGTGTCGTCATACAGTGGACGGAAAGGCGAGCCTTGCTCGGGCGCCACCTCGTCCTTCCAGGCCTCGTCGTTGTCTGCGAGTGGCGGGCGGTTGGCATGCGTGAACACGTCGAGCACACCCTTCACCTTCAGCGCCTCGGCGGGGTCGAGGCGGGCAATGCGCCCGCTTGGAATGGTGGAAGCGACGACGAAACCATGGACGAGGCCGTCGGCCGGAAATTCGCCGGCATATTTGGCGGCGCCGGTGACCTTGGCCCGGCCGTCGACGCGGGACGTTGGTGTTCCGACATAGGCGTTCATCGGTCCCTCACGCGATCTTCTTGTGAGCCTGGGATTGCGGCGTGGCGCTCGCGGCCTGCGTCAGCGTCCGCACGATGGCGCGGCGCGCGAGCTCGATCTTGAAGCCGTTATGCGACCGGGCCGTTGCTCCCTGCAGCAGGAGATTGGCAGCGCGCGAGAAATGCTCCGGCGTCGCGGCCTGGCCGCGCAGCGCCGCTTCGGCTTCGCGGCTGCGCCAGGGCTTGTGAGCCACGCCGCCAAGCGCCACGCGTGCTTCGCTGATCGCGTTGCCCTCCATCTCGAGCGCAGCTGCAACCGAGACCAGGGCGAAGGCATAGGACAGCCGGTCGCGGATCTTCAGATAGCTGTAGTTCTCGGCAAAACCGCGTGGCGGCAGTTCGATCGCCGTGATGATTTCGCCGGGGCCGAGATTGGTATCGACGTGAGGCGTGTCGCCGGGAAGTCGATGGAAATCGGTCAGGGCGATGGTGCGCTCGCCGGAGCGGCCCGCGATGTGCACAAGCGCGCCGAGCGCGGCCAGCGCCACGCTCATGTCGGACGGGTTGGTCGCGATGCAGGCGGCGCTCGTGCCCAGGATCGCATGATTGCGGTTGAGGCCGTCGATCGCCGAGCAGCCGCTGCCGGGAGTTCGCTTGTTGCACGGCGTCGCGGTGTCATAGAAGTAGGCGCAACGCGTTCGCTGCATCAGATTGCCGCCGACCGAGGCCATGTTACGCAACTGCGCCGAGGCACCCGCCAGGATGGCGCTTGCGAGCAGGGGATAGCGCTGCTCGATCAACGGATGGTAGGCGAGGTCCGAATTCGGCACCAAGGCACCGATGCGCAGGCCGCCGTCGCCCGTCTCCTCGACCTTGCGCAGCGGCAGGCGGGAAATGTCGATCAGGCGGGAGGGGCGCTCGACATTCTCCTTCATCAGGTCGATCAGGTTGGTCCCGCCGGCAATTAGTTTAGCTCCGGGATCGGCGGCCAGCAGCCGGATCGCGTCGGCAACGTCGGTGGCGCGGGAGTACTGGAAGTTGTTCATGGCCGGCCCATTGCCTGCTGGATGGCGGCGACGATGTTCGGATAGGCGCCGCAGCGGCAGAGATTTCCACTCATCAGTTCCCGGATCTCGTCGGCGTCGCCGGCGCGGCCTTCGGCCAAGAGGCCGGCCGCCGAACATATCTGGCCCGATGTGCAATAGCCGCACTGGAAGGCGTCGTGATCGATGAAGGCCTGTTGCAGGGGATGCAGCGTGCCGTCGCTGGCGAGGCCTTCGACGGTCGTGATCTCGGCGCCGTCCTTCATGACGGCCAGCGTCAGGCAGGAATTGACGCGGCGGCCATCCACCAGCACGGTGCAGGCGCCGCATTGGCCGTGATCGCAGCCCTTCTTGGTGCCGGTCAGCCCGAGATGGTCACGCAAGGCATCCAGGAGCGTGGTCCAGGGCACCAGGTCGAGCGTGCGCCTGACGCCATTGACGACGAGATCGATCGGAATGCGTTCGGCGATCTGATGCGTGGCATCGGCCGAGTCTTGGGCCAAGTCTTGGGCCGTGTCTTGGGCCGTGTCTTGGGCCATGTCTTATTCCTTGCGACGGAGCCGGGCGGAGAGGTCAGGCGTGCTGACGCGAGGGCGTGTCGCCTCTGCTGGCCAATAGCGCCCAACTGACGACCGCTCGCTTGGTTCCCGACGGGCTCTACTGTCCCCGGACTGCGGTCAGCGCTTCGCCTCGCCGAACACCACGGTCGGCACGGCGCGGTTGACGATCTCGCGCAGCGCGAAGCTCGATTGCACCCGCGCCACGCGCGGCAGGCGCGACAGTTCGGTGCGGTGGATGCGCTCGAAGTCCTGGATGTCGCGGGCGAGCACGATCAGGATGTAGTCGTCGGTGCCCGACATCAGGAAGCAGCGCACCACGGAGGGGCACTTCACCACCTCCACCTCGAACGCCTTCAGCGCCTCGTCGCTCTGGCTCTCCAGCGCGATGCGCACCAGCACCGTCGTGGTGAGGCCGAACTGCCTGAGGTCGAGCGCGGCCTGGTAGGCCTGGATGTAGCCGTCGTCCTCCAGCGCCTTTTGCCGCCGCGCCAGCGCCGTGCTGGACAAGCCGACCTTGTTGGCAAGCTCGGTGTGGCTGGCCCGTGCATTGGTCGTGAGTTCCGCAAGGATGGCGAGATCTTTCCGGTCGAGGGCCAAGGTTTCGTTTCCAGCGTGAAAGGGCGTTTGCGCGCCCGAAACCGGCGCGGGGAGGCCGAACCTAGCGGATATTTGCACGAAACCAAACCTCACCCGTCGCTACCATGACGTTGTGAATCGGAACGTTGGAAGGAGCCCGGGATGCGCGTCGGTGTGCCCAAGGAAATCAAGGTGCAGGAATATCGCGTCGGGCTCACCCCGGGCGCCGTCCGCGAATATGTTGCGGCCGGGCACCAGGTGACGGTCGAGACCGGCGCCGGCAGCGGCATCGGCGCCTCCGATGAGGTCTATCGGCGCGCAGGGGCCGCGATCGCCGGGACCGCCCGCGACGTCTTCGCCAACTGCGAGATGATCGTGAAGGTGAAGGAGCCGCAGCGCAGCGAATGGGCTCAGCTTCGCGAAAGCCAGATCCTGTTCACCTATCTCCATCTCGCGCCGGATCCCGAACAGGCCAAGGGCTTGCTCGCCTCCGGTTGCACCGCGATCGCCTATGAAACCGTCACCGACGCGGACGGTCACCTCCCCCTGCTGGCGCCGATGAGCGAAGTCGCCGGCCGCCTCGCCATCGAGGCCGCCGGCGCCGCGCTCAAGCGGTCGGCCGGCGGCCGCGGCTTGCTTCTGGGCGGCGTGCCCGGCGTGCAGCCGGCGCGCGTGGTCGTGCTCGGCGGCGGCGTGGTGGGAACCCAGGCCGCGCGCATGGCGGCGGGCCTTGGCGCCGAAGTCACGGTGATCGACCGCTCGA
>NZ_JBFULT010000168.1:0-13020 GCF_054049755.1 Bradyrhizobium sp. P5_C11_2 | reverse complement strand
GTGCACGATGCCGCTGATCACGCGTCGATCATCGACCCGATGGGCTCCCTTGCGCCCTCGCGGCAACAACGGCTCAACCCGCCGCCATTCCGCATCGCTGAGCCAGTAGACCTGCTTTGCCATTCAAGCCTCCCTTCCGCTGAGATGCTTGAATCACAAACTAATTTCAGATGGAATCCCTATTGAGTACAGACCCTAATCCGCTGCTGCGTCGATTGTGACGAACGTAGAGCTCCTTCAAGAAGAAGCCCGACGTCAAACCCGGCCCAGGATAGATCGCATTAAAGCACGCGAGACCGGCGATTTCATCGTTCTCACAGGCCAGCAGAATTCGTGATCCCGCAGGCCGCGACCTCAACCCCCCAATGATCGCGTCCCGCGCGGGACAGTGGGCGTGATAGTGCACCTGCATTTCGACCAGCGCATTGGCTACGCCCTCGACATCTGTGTCGGCGATCTCCCTGAAAATCGTTGGAACAGTTTGGCCCATGGTCGATCGATCCGTGCGGGTTTGCTCAGCGCTTGGCCCATCCCTGGGCGGCGATAGCCCACCTTTTGCACTTGGCGGCGTTTGGTGTCGAGGAGAATGGAAGCGCGTCACGCGAAGCGCATTCCGGGGGCACACCGCGTTCGCCGGCGGGAGATCCGGATTGCGCCGATGCGACAGTGAACCCCTGATCTCAATCAGCAGGAAGCCACGAGATCACTGTGTCGTTCGATCGATCCGGTGCATGACGGGAAGCTTTTGCTCGATCGCCTTGGCGAGCACGGTCCCTGTGGTCCTTCCGAGCTCTTTCGCGATCGTCGTGATCGGCTTGGTACCTGCGAGTGTCCTGAGCCTCCTGAGGTCTTCTTCGCTCCACGATTGCTTCCAACGTGCCATGTCCCTTGGTCCCGCGACATAAGCCCCCGCGCCCGACTCGCAAGGTAGTTGAACAGCTCATGAAATGCAGCTGTCGCAGGTGTGCCGCCAGCGGCAAGGGGCGTTCCGTCAGCACGGAGCGTTTTGGCACAAACTGCACTTGTCACCCCCAGCCTGCGGAGTTTGAGTCGTTGGTTGTGCGCCGAGCCAGGGGCCCTCGGCATGCACGGTCGCTTGCGTGGCCTGTCGGGCAAAACGCCCGACCGGCCCGATCAATGCGGCTGCGCAAAATATCCCACCTTACCTTTACCGAACTTCCGAGTTTGCGTAGCTCTCGGGCGAGACACGTCGCCAGACCGCAGCGTTATGTTTGCTTTTCAAAAACCACGCAAATCTTGTCGAAATCGAGCGGACCGCAGACGTGCAGGCGCGACCAAACGTCATCGCTCTTGTCCGAGCTTGCGCAGGAAAATATTGGCGCAATAATGCCGCTCTACATTGTGGTCCGGAATCAACCGGCCCAGCTTTCTGGAGGGCGACGAATTGTTCGCTCGCGATGCGGCCTTGGCCGTTGCCATCGTTTACTCGGCTACCTTTGATGGTGCGGTCGCCCAAACCGTCAACCAGCCGCCGGATACGATGGCTGCGCGGGTGGAGGCTTGCACGCCCTGTCACGGCAACAAGGGCGAAGGCACCAGCGACGTCTATTTCCCGCGCCTTGCCGGCAAGCCGGCCGGCTACCTCTACAACCAGCTCCTCGCCTTCCGCAGCGGCCGGCGCAAATACCCGCCGATGAACTATCTGCTGGAATTTCTGCCCGATCCGTATCTGGAGGCGATGGCGGAGTATTTTGCCAGCGAGCACCCGCCGCTGCCGCAGCCGGCGCCAAGCGAGGTCAGCAAGGACGTGCTGGCGCAGGGCGAGGCGCTCGTCACCGGCGGCGACGCCGGCCGCGGCATTCCGGCCTGCGTGAGCTGCCATGGTCCTGCGCTGACGGGCATGCAGCCCGGCATTCCCGGACTGCTCGGCCTGCGCGCCAATTACGTCAGCGCCCAACTCGGCGCCTGGCGCTACGGCACCCGCACGGCGAAGGCCCCCGACTGCATGCAGCTCGTTGCCGGTCATCTGACCGAGGCCGACGTTACCGCGGTCGCGGCCTGGCTCGCGACGCGGCCGGCGCCTGCAAACCCGGTACCCGTACCGAAAGGCACCTACGCGCTGCCGTTCGGCTGCGGCAGCCAGCCCAACTGACGAGGCGCATGATGGGCTCGAGATTGTCGATCACGCTCTTATCGGTCAAACTCTTGGCTCTCGCCACGCTCACCACGGCTGCGCAGGCGCAAGACAAAGCAAGCGACAAGAGCGGCGACATCATCGCGCGCGGCGAATATCTCGCCCGCGCCGGCGATTGCACCGCCTGCCACACCGCCGCCGAGGGCCGCCTGTTCGCCGGCGGGCGGCCGATGCCGACCCCGTTCGGAACGATCTACACCTCCAACATCACGCCGGATCCGGAGACCGGGATCGGCAAATGGAACGCCGACGACTTCTACAAGACCATGCACAGCGGCCGCTTCCCGGACGGCGGGCTGATCTATCCGGCGATGCCGTTTGCGTCCTACACCAAGGTCACGCGCGCCGACAGCGATGCGATCTTCGCCTATCTGCGCTCGATCGCGCCGGTGAACCAGAAGAACAAGCCGCATGACCTGCGCTTTCCCTACGACAACCGCCAGCTCATCCTCGGCTGGCGCACGCTGTACTTCCGCGAGGGCGAGTTCAAGCCTGATCCGACCAAATCGGCGGAATGGAATCGCGGCGCCTACCTGGTCGAGGGGCTCGGTCATTGCAGCATGTGCCATTCGCCCATCAATGCGCTCGGCGGCACCTCGCAATCGGACGCCTTCAAGGGCGGCCTGATCCCGATGCAGAACTGGTACGCGCCCTCGCTCACCTCCAACCGCGAGGCCGGGCTCGGCGACTGGAGCATCAAGGACATCACTGACCTGCTCCAGACCGGCGTTTCGGCGCGCGGCGTCGTCTACGGTCCGATGGCCGAAGTCGTGCACAACAGCCTGCAATATCTGAGCGACGAGGACACCAAGGCGATGGCGGTGTACCTCAAGGGCATCTCGGAGCCCTCGCCGCCGCCGCCGCCGAGCTCGGCGCTGCCGACCACCGAAAGCAGCCTGCTGATCAGCCTCGGCAAGACCGTCTACGACAAGAATTGCGCGAGCTGTCACGGTACGCAGGGCGAAGGCAAGCCGCCGCACTGGCCACCGCTCGCCAACAACCAGTCGATCGAGATGCAGTCGGCCGTGAACCCGATCCGCATGGTGCTCAACGGTGGCTACCCGCCGGGCACCAAGGGCAATCCGATGCCCTATGGTATGCCGCCGTTCGCAGGCCTCCTGTCCRACAACGAGGTCGCCGCCGTCGTCTCCTACATCCGCACCGCCTGGGGCAATCGTGGCACGCCGGTCTCGGCGCGCGAGGCCAACGATCTGCGGTCCGCACCGCTGAACTGAGAGGCGCCAGAGAAACGTCATGATCAATTCCGATCCGCCGACCAGCCCAGCCGCCGCCGACCAGGCCGTCGAGGAGGTTGTCGCGCAGGGCCCGTCCGGCGCGATCGTGCTTGCCGGCATCGCCACGGCCTGCGTTGTCGCGATGTGGCTCGCCTTCTATCTGTTCGTGTTCCTGCCGCGCGGATCGCTGCAATGAGCGCAGAGGACAGCCATCGCAGTGCCGAGGTCGCCGCCCGCGTCGAGCGGCGCTGGGCCACCATAGCCGTGGTCATCATCGTGATGATGGCGCTGCTGGCCGCGTTCGCCGGCATCCATCGCGCAACCATGCCGCAGCCGCGCGTCGAGACCACCGATCCCTCGCGGCTGCATCTCTCAGGCGAATTCGTTGAGAGCAATCTCGGCAGCGTGCTCGAGGCCAACGGCACGGTGACGGTGCGCGCGATCGGTCAGCAATATTCCTTCACGCCGGCTTGCATCGTGGTGCCCCTGGACACGCCGATCATGCTGCGTGCCACCAGCGCCGACGTCGTGCACGGCATCCTGATCCAGGGCACCAATGTCAACACCATGCTGGTGCCGGGCTACATCTCCGAGCAGCTCATGCGCTTTACGAAGACCGGCGACTATCTGATGCCCTGCCAGGAGTTTTGCAGCTTTGGCCATGAGGGCATGTGGGGCAAGGTCAAGGTGATCGACAAGGCCGACTTCGCCAATCGCGCGAAGGGTGGCGGGAGGCTGAGCTGTGTTGGCCAATAGGAAGCTCATCCTCGCCCATTTCTGGCTGGCCTTCGCCGTGTTCGGCATAGCCCTGACGCTGGGCGCCTGGCAGATGTTCATCCGCAGCCCGATCGGCACCTGGCTGTCCAATCCCGAGCTCTTTTACCGCTCGCTGACCGCGCACGGCACTGTGATGGGCTACGTGTTCCCGACCCTGGTCGCGATGGGTTTCGGCTATGCCATCAGCGAGTCCGCGCTGGAGCAGCGCCTGGTCGGCGTACGCTGGGCCTGGGCCGGATTCTGGCTGATCGTCGCCGGCAGCATCATGGCGATGGTCCCGATCGCGCTCGGGCGCGCCTCGGTGCTCTACACCTTCTATCCGCCGCTGATCGGCAGCCCGTTCTACTACATCGGCGTGGTGCTGGTCGTGGTCGGCTCCTGGATCTGGGTCGCGCTGATGGCGATCAATCTGCGGGTCTGGCGGAAGGCGAATCCCGGAGCGCCGGTGCCGMTCGCCATGTTCGCCAATGTCGCGGGCTCCTATCTGTGGGCCTGGACCGCGGTCGGCGCCGCGCTCGAGTTGTTGTTGCAGATCATTCCGGTTTCGGTCGGGCTGAAGGCGACCATCGACGCCGGTCTTGCCCGGGTCTTCTTCTCCTGGACGCTGCACGCCATCGTCTATTTCTGGCTGATGCCGACCTACATCGCCTATTACACCATCGTGCCGCGCGCGATCGGCGGCCGGGTCTATTCGGACACCATGGCGCGGATCTCCTTCATCCTGTTCCTGGTGGTGGCGATGCCGATCGGCATGCACCACACCTTCGCCGATCCGCAGGTCGGCGCCGGCTTCAAGTTCATCCACTCGGCCTTCACCGCGCTGGTCGCGCTGCCGACGCTGCTGACCGTGTTCACGATCTGCGCCTCCGTCGAGATCGCAGCGCGTCTGCGCGGCGGCCGCGGCATGTTCGGCTGGATCAGGGCGCTGCCCTGGGACAACCCGATGATGCTGGCGCTCGCGTTCTCGTTCGTGATGCTCGGCTTCGGCGGCGCCGGCGGCCTCATCAACATGAGCTACCAGCTCGACGCCTCCATCCACAACACGCAGTGGATCACGGGCCATTTCCACCTGATCTTCGGCGGCGCCATCGTGATCATGTACTTTGCGATCGCCTATGATCTGTGGCCGCATCTGACGGGCCGCGAGCTGATCGACCTCCGGCTGATCCGCACCCAGCTCTGGCTGTGGTTCGTCGGCATGATCGTCACCACCTTCCCCTGGCACTGGGTCGGTATTCTCGGCATGCCGCGCCGCATGGCCTATTTCGACTTCGGCGATCCCGCGATCGCGCCGCAGGCGCTCTCCGTGACCCTCTCCGCGGTCGGCGGCTTCATCCTGCTGACCTCCGGACTCTTGTTCCTGGTCATTCTGGCCCGCGGCATGCGCGCGCCCGCGGCCGACGCCGGCGCCTATCGCTTTGCGCTTGCCGTGCACGAGCCGAAGACCGTGCCGGTCGCGCTCAACACGCATGCGCTGTGGGTGGCGCTGATGATCGGGCTCACCATCACCAATTACGGTTATCCGATCCTGACGCTGGCGCTGACCGAGGGCACATCCGTGCCCGCCGTCTATGTGGGAGCGCAATGATGAGCGCCCGCGACCTCTTCACCTTCGGCAATCGCCATTTCACGCGCAGTGTCGGCATCACGGCCACGATCTTCATCGTCACGGCGATCGCCGGCTTCATCGTGCTGCCCTTCGCGCAGCCTTGGGTGCAATTCGCAAATGTCTGGGATGCCATCTGTAGCGCCGCCGGCGTGCCGCAGCGCACCGCCACGGCCGCGTCGTCGCAGGACAAGCGCCTGTCGGCGGTGGTGTTGACTTCGTCGACCCTCGCCCGCCCGAGCCAGGAGGCGATCGGCCGCGGCGCGACGCTGGCGCAGCGCTGCGCGATCTGCCACGGCCCGACCGGGATCAGCCGCGCGGACTCGCCCAACCTCGCCGGCCAGTATGCGGCCGTGATCTACAAGGAGCTGCACGATTTCCGCTCGGGCGCGCGCACCAATGCCGTGATGTCGCCGTTCGCGGTMAACCTGACCGACCAGGAGATCGCGGATCTCTCGAACTATTACGCCTATCTGCCGCGGCTGCCGGCCTATCATCCGACGCCGCTTCTGCCGAAACCCAACATTGTCATCTACGGCGCGCCGATCCGCGGCATCGCGCCGTGCGGCGCTTGCCATGGCAGCCTCGACAACAAGACCGGCAGCCCCTGGCTGGAGGGCCAGTCCGAGGCCTACATGAAGGCCCAGCTCCAGGCCTTCGCCTCAGGCGAACGGCGCAACGACATCAGCCAGCAGATGCGCAACATCGCGCGCGCGATGACAGCGCAGGAGATCGATCAGGCCGCGGCCTACTACGCCTCGCAGCCGCCTGACATCGTGAAGGCGGTGGATTGAGAGCGATTCCCGTAGCCCGGATGGAGCGTCGCGCAATCCGGGACAACTGGGTCAGCACGCCAAGAGCGCCCGGATTACGCTTACGCTCCATCCGGGCTACGCGAGCAGCCGCTACGTCGACGCCAGCTTCGGCCGGCCGTAGATCGCATCCGCGCGCTTCTCGAACGCGCTGGAGAAGCGTGCGAAGGCGGCGTCGAACATCGAGCCCATCAGCATCGCCAGCATGCGGCTCCTGAACTCGTAGGCGAGGAAGAAGCCGACGTCGCAAACGCCCTCACCTTTGGGCTCGAAGGTCCAGCGGTTTTCAAGGTTGCTGAACGGACCTTGCAGATATTCGACGAGGATTTTCAGGTTGGCGCGGTCGAGCGTCACGCGGCTGGTGAAGGATTCCTTGACCAGTTTGAACGACACCGTCATGTCGGCGATCAGCACCTCGGTGCCGTCGGGTTTCGCCATCCGCTGGCGGACCTTCAACGCGCTGCACAGCGGCACGAATTCCGGGTAGCGCTCGACATCCGCAACCAGATCAAACATCTCGGATGCGCTGTGATTGACACGGCGCTTGCTCGAAAATTTGGGCATAGCGGTTCAGCGGGCGTGCGCGGCCCGTGCGGCCTTCAATCTCGCGAAATCCTCGCCGGCATGATGCGACGAACGGGTGAGCGGGCTCGCCGACACCATCAGGAAGCCCTTGGTGTAGGCGACCTTTTCATAAGATCCGAACTCGTCCGGCGGCACGTAGCGCATCACGGCGTGGTGCTTGCGGGTCGGCTGGAGATACTGGCCGATGGTCAGGAAATCGACCTCCGCCGAGCGGAGATCGTCCATGACCTGGAGCACCTCGTGGCGCTCCTCGCCGAGGCCGACCATGATGCCGGACTTGGTGAAGATGGCCGGGTCGAGTTCCTTGACCCGCTGCAACAGCCGGATCGAGTGGAAGTAGCGCGCGCCGGGCCGCACCGTGAGATAGCGCGACGGCACGGTCTCGAGGTTGTGGTTGAMGACGTCGGGCTTGGCCGCGACGACGACCTCCAGCGCCCCCTCCTTGCGCAGGAAGTCGGGCGTCAGGATCTCGATCGTGGTCGACGGACATGCTGCGCGGATGGCGCGGATGGTCTGGGCGAAATGCTCGGCGCCGCCGTCGGCGAGATCGTCGCGGTCGACAGAGGTGATGACCACGTGCGCCAGCCCCAGCTTGGCCACCGCCTCGGCGACATTCGCAGGCTCAGCCGCGTCCAGCGCATTCGGCAGGCCGGTCTTGACGTTGCAGAAGGCGCAGGCGCGGGTGCAGGTGTCACCCATGATCATGAAGGTCGCGTGCTTCTTGTCCCAGCACTCGCCGATATTCGGACAGCCCGCCTCCTCGCACACCGTGTGCAGGCCGTTGGCCCGCACAATATTGCGGGTGTCGGCATAGCCGCGGGTGTTGGGCGCGCGCACGCGGATCCAGTCCGGCTTCGGCGGCGAAGCTGAATCGGGGCGATTCACCTTTTCGGGGTGGCGCGGGCGCAGCGGGTTCGAGATGGTATCGACAATAACGACCATGGGGTATCCGGTCTGTTCAGGTCCTACCTAGTCGGTCTCGCCACGCATCGCAACCCGGCTCGCCCCGCTTCAGGGAACATGGCAGATATGGGCAATATCCTGCTCTGTTCTCAGGCGATTCTCGGCTCGAATGGCTCCAGCATCGAATGCCTCCAAACTGCGGCTCGGCAAGCCGCTCAAGCGTGCCTTTTTTGCGCGCAGCGTTCACGAGGTCGCCCCGGACCTGATCGGCGCCACCATGCTGGTCGACGGCATCGGCGGCATCATCGTCGAGGTCGAGGCCTATCATCATACCGAGCCCGCGGCCCACTCCTACAACGGCCCGACGCCGCGGAACCAAATCATGTTCGGTCCGCCCGGCTATGCCTATGTCTACCGCTCCTACGGCATCCACTGGTGCGTCAATTTCGTCTGCGAGGAGAAAGGCTCGGCCAGCGCCGTGCTGATCCGCGCGCTGGAGCCGACGCATGGTTTGGCTGCGATGCGGCGCCGTCGCCATCTCCAGGACGTGCACGCACTGTGCTCGGGCCCGGGCAAGCTGACGGAAGCGCTCGGCATCACAATCGCCCACAACACCCTGCCGCTGGACCGGCCGCCGCTCGCGCTGCACGCGCGGACGGCCGAAATGGAGGTGGCAGCAGGCATCCGGATCGGCATCACCAAGGCCGTCGAGCTGCCCTGGCGCTATGGCGTCAAGGGCTCGAGGTTTCTGAGCAAGCCGTTTCCGAAGTAGCCGTCATTCCGGGGCGCGTCGAAGACGCGAACTATGGTGCGCAATTGCGCACCTGAGAATCGCGAGATTCCGGGTCTGGTCCTTCGGACCATCCCGGAATGACAGAGAGGCTACGACGCCAGCTTCAACCGCTCCAGCGCCTCCAGCAGCTTGGCCTTGCGCGCCAGCGCCGCCTCACGCTTTTCGCGCTCCTCCTCGACCACCTCTTCGGCGGCGTTGGCGACGAACTTCTCGTTCGCCAGCTTGGATTCGGCACGCTTGATGTCGGCGTCGGCCTTGCCGATCTCCTTGTCGAGGCGCGTGCGCTCGGCCGCGACATCGATCACGCCCTTCAGCGGCAGCGCGGCGACCTCGCCGCGCACCAGGAGCTGAACCGCACCGTCAGGCGCGCGATCGGCGAAGGAGATGTCGGACAGCCGCGCCATCCGCTTGATCACGTCGCTCCAGCGCGGTGCGCGCTCCCTGGTCTCGGCCGAGGCACCGGCGAGCACCAGCGCCGTCAGCGTTGCCGGCGGGATGTTCATCTCGGCGCGCACCGAGCGGATCTGCGTGACGAGGTCGATCACCCAGCCGATCTCGGCCTCAGCCTTCGGATCGGTGAAGTCGGCGTGGTCGAACATCGGCATGACCAGCACCGGCGACAGCAGCTGCTCGGTCGGTCCGGCCGCCGCAGCGAGCATCGCCAGTTTCTCCGGCGTCGGCTCGGCCGGCTGCTTCAGCGGCCATTCCGCCAGTGCGAGCAGGCCGTCGCGCTTGGCCGTCACCTCCCAGAGCTCTTCGGTGATGAAGGGCATGAAGGGATGCAGGAGTTTCAGGATCTCATCGCGCGCCCAGGCCACCATGGCGCGGGTTTCGTCCTTGGCGGGRCTGTCCGGGCCGAGCAGCACGGGTTTTGCGAGCTCGACATACCAGTCGCAATAGACGTTCCAGACAAAGCGGTAGATCGCGCCGGCGGCATCGTTGAAGCGATAGGCTTCGATTGCCTCGGTCACCTCGCGCGTGGTGTGCGCGCTCTCATGCGCGATCCAGCGATTCAGCGTCTCCTTCGCCTTCGTCGGCTCGAAACCGTCGGGCACGGCGCAGTGGTTCATCTCGGCGAACCGGCAGGCGTTCCAGAGCTTGGTCGCGAAGTTGCGATAGCCCTCGACGCGGCTGGTCGCGAGCTTGATGTCACGCCCCTGCGCGGCCATTGCGGCCAGCGTGAAGCGCAGCGCGTCCGCACCGTATTCGTCGATCAGGTGGAGCGGATCGATGACGTTGCCCTTCGACTTCGACATCTTGGCGCCCTTCTCGTCGCGGACGAGGGCGTGGATGTAGATCGTCGAGAACGGCACCTCCTTCATGAAGTGCAGGCCCATCATCATCATCCGGGCGACCCAGAAGAAGATGATGTCGAAGCCGGTCACCAACGCGTTGGTCGGGTAATAGCGCTCCACCTCGGGCGCGTCTTCGGGCCAGCCGAGCGTGGAGAACGGCCACAGCGCCGAGGAGAACCAGGTGTCGAGCACGTCCTCGTCGCGGGTGATGAAGCCTTCGCGCTTGTTGCGGTCGAGCGCCATCTCGCGGCCCTGCTCGACCGTGATGACCTCCTGCTCGACGTAGTAGCCGAGCGCGTGGCTGACGGCCTCTTCCTCGGTCTCGGCGACGAACACCTTGCCGTCCGGACCGTACCAGGCCGGGATCTGGTGGCCCCACCACAGCTGGCGCGAGATGCACCAGGGCTGGATATTTTCCATCCACTCGAAATAGGTCTTTTCCCAGTTCTTCGGCACGAAGCTGGTTTCGCCCGAACGCACCGCCGCGATCGCGGGCTTTGCGAGCGTCTTGGCGTCGACATACCACTGGTCGGTCAGATACGGCTCGATCACGCTGCCCGAGCGATCGCCATGCGGCACCATGTGGGTGTGCGGCTCGATCCGCTCGACGAAGCCGAACGCCTCCAGCCGCTCGACGATAAGCTTGCGCGCAGCGAAGCGGTCGACCTTGTGGAATTCCTCGGCGAATTGCGCGGCACCTTCCGGCAGATCGCGCAGATAATCCTCGTTGTCGAGGAGATCGAGGCAGCCTTCCCTGTCGAGCACGCTGATCCGGCGCAGGCCGTGGCGATTGCCGACCTCGAAGTCGTTGAAGTCGTGTGCAGGCGTCACCTTCACTGCGCCCGAGCCCTTCTCGGGATCGGAATAGTCGTCGGCAACGATCGTAACCTTGCGGCCGACCAGCGGCAGGATGATGTGCTTGCCGACCAGCTTCTGGTAGCGCTCGTCCTCGGGATGCACGGCCACGCCGGTGTCGCCGAGCATGGTCTCGGGACGCGTGGTCGCAACGACGATGAAGCTCGAGGGATCGTCCGGGCTGAAGGTCTTGCCTTCGATCGGATAGCGCAGATACCAGAGGCTGCCCTTGACCTCGGTCTGCTGCACCTCGAGATCGGAGATCGCGGTGAGCAGCTTGGTGTCCCAGTTCACCAGCCGCTTGTCCTTGTAGATCAGGCCATCGCGGTGCAGCTCGACGAACACCTTGACGACGGCCTTCGACAGACCCTCGTCCATGGTGAAGCGCTCGCGCGACCAGTCACAGGAGGCGCCGAGCCGCTGGAGCTGGTTGATGATGGTGTCGCCGCTCTCGGCCTTCCACTGCCAGACCCGTTCGAGAAACTTCTCGCGGCCCATCTCGCGGCGGCCGGGCTGCTGGCGCTCCATCAATTGCCGCTCGACCACCATCTGGGTGGCGATGCCGGCATGGTCGGTGCCGGGCTGCCACAGCACGTCGCGGCCGCGCATCCGCTCGAAGCGGCACAGGATGTCCTGGAGCGTGTTGTTGAGGGCATGTCCCATGTGCAGCGAGCCCGTCACGTTTGGCGGCGGGATCACGATGGTGAAGGGCACTGCGTCGCGGCGGTCAGGACGGCCGGCCTTGAACGCAAGGCTGTCCTCCCAGACGACGGACATGCGGGATTCGATATCGGCGGGCTGGTAATTTTTCTCGATCATGGGGCCGTTAGAAAGCCGCGCGCGGGGGCCAAGTCAACGAAAAGGTCAACGGAATGCCAGGTGGCAGCGGGGCTTCCCGGCTCGGTCGGGAGCCAAAGATGATGCACAAGCAGGGCATTTATGAGGGCTCTGCGGCCGGTCCTACCGGCCGCCGCGCGAGACCCGCTCGATTTCGGCCTTCACGATGCGTTCAACGAGGCCCGGCAGGTTGTCGTCGAGCCAGGACTTCAGCATCGGGCGCAGCATCTCCTTGACCAGGTCCTCCAAGGTCCGCGCATTGCTGCTGAGCACCGTGTGGGCCAGGGAATTGAAGGCGGATTCGACCGCCGAGACCGTGGTTTGCGCCAGGATCGGCTGCTGCGGCGGCAATGGCGGGGCATCGTAGTCGACCGGCGCATATGACGGCGGCGGCACAGGACGCGGCGGCGCCGATTCGGCGAATTCGAGATCGTCGCGCGGCTCGACCTTGCGGAAGCTCGGCGGCGGCGGAGGTGGTGTCGGCTCGGGAACCTCGACCGCCATCTCGTCGGTCAGTTCGAGAACGTCAGCTTCGGGCTCAGGCTCCGGTTCGGGCGCCCGCATCTCGGGTGCGGCGGTCGCTCCATCGAGGCCAGCCAGCAGCGCGTCGATATCATCCTGGTTGTTGGATTCGGCTGCCGCAGGGGGCGGAGGCGGCGCCGGCTTGGCGGCGGGCGGTGGCGCGGGTTTCTCGGCAGCCGGCTTCACCGGCGGCGAGACTTTGGACGGCGGAATGTCGTTCATCGCCTGCGGCTTTGGCGCAGGCGGTGCGGGCGCAGGCGCAGGCTTCGCAGCCTCGGCCGGCGGCGGCTTGGCCTCGTCGTCGGCAATGATGCGCCGGATCGAGGCCAGAATCTCCTCCATGGAGGGTTCTGTGACCTTTGCAGGCTGCGTCATCTCCGACTCCACATCCTCAACGCCCTCGCATGCGTTATTTTACACCAAGCACGCCGGGATTGGCCGGTTCCGGACCGGCGGCCCGACATTTTCGTCGTGACAGCCAGACTTGTCCCCAGATCACGGCTCAACATATGGCCGTGCGCCCTGCTCTCGGCACCCGAGCTTTACGCAAACGACAGCAGATGCGGGCGAATCGACCCGCAACTTCTTGGCAAGGCTATGTCAGGGAATTTGATGATTGCAAGCAAACCGCCGGTTGGCCTCGCC
>NZ_JBFULT010000167.1:0-13026 GCF_054049755.1 Bradyrhizobium sp. P5_C11_2 | reverse complement strand
TCCCCACCCTTCCCTTCCGAATGAAATGTCATGACCGAACAAACCCTGACGGAGCCGATCGACCAGCGGCAAGACCAGCGACAAGAGTTATCCCGCGGCTTTTCGCGCTACCAGGCGATCCTCGTTGCGCTGCTGGCGCTGGTCCAGTTCACGATCATCATCGACTTCATGATCATGTCGCCGCTCGGCGCCATCATCATGCCGGCGCTCGATATTTCCGCCGCCCAGTTCGGGGTGGCGGTCTCGGCCTACGCATTCAGCGCGGGAGTTTCCGGCATCCTGGCGGCCGGCTTTGCCGATCGGTTCGATCGCAAATGGCTGCTGTTGTTTTTCTATGTCGGCTTCACCCTCGGAACGGCGCTTTGCGCGATCGCTCCCAACTATCATGTGCTGCTGTTCGGGCGGATCGTCACCGGCCTGTTCGGCGGTGTGATCGGCTCCGTCGTGCTCGCCATCGTCACCGATCTCTTTGCGCTGCAATTGCGCGGCCGCGTGATGGGCTTCGTGCAAACCGCCTTCGCGGCAAGCCAGGTGCTCGGCATCCCGGCCGGTCTTTTTCTCTCCAACCATTGGAACTGGCACGTCGCGTTCGGCGCGCTGGTCGGCCTGTCGGTGATCGGGATGGCCGCCGTGCTGTTCCTGATGAAACCGGTGAACGGCCATCTCGCGCTGAAGCAGGATCAAAACCCGTTCCAGCACCTGATCGCAACGGTCGCGCAGCCACGCTATTGGATGGCGTTCGCGGTGACGACGCTACTGGCGACCGGCGGCTACATGCTGATGCCGTTCGGCAGCGCCTACACGGTGCACAATCTCGGCATCGACATCGTTCATCTGCCGACGATCTATCTCGTCTCCGGCCTGTTCAGCATCGTCATCGGACCGCTGGTGGGACGCGCCAGCGATGCCTTCGGCAAATATCCCACCTTTGTCTTCGGCAGCGCCATGTCCATCGTCATGGTGCTGATCTACACGCATCTCGGTCAGGTGAGCCTGACGGTCGCGATCCTGGTCAACGTCCTGATGTTCGTCGGCATCTTTTCACGAATGATCCCATCGCAGGCGTTGATTTCCGCAATCCCCGAGCCGACACAGCGCGGCTCCTTCAGCGCGGTCGGCGCCTCGCTGCAACAACTCTCCGGCGGGCTCGGCTCCGTGCTCGCCGCCGCGCTCATCGCCCAGGACGCCGACGGCACGCTCCGGCATTTCGACCGGCTGGGATACGTCGTCGTGACCACGGCGGTGATTTCGCTGATCCTGATGTATTTTGTGCAGAGGCCGATCGCGGCCCAGGCCGGCAAACGCGTTGTCTAGGCAGATCGCGCGTGACGAGGGTTAGTTGGCGCGACGCAATCGAGGGGCGGCTTGCCTTCGCCTCTCCCCGCGTGCGGGGAGAGGCCGGAATTCGCGCTGAAAGCGGGAATTCCGGGTGAGGGGGACGCTCCGCGAGTCCGACTGTCACCGTCCCCGTGGAGACTCCCCTCACCCCGACCCTCTCCCCGTAAGAACGGGGCGAGGGAGCACACCTGCGTCGCGGTGGCAGCTCAAGCTATCTCGTCATCCCCTACCGCTTGTTCCAATCAATGACGCGGCTCGCGTCGCCGTCGAACTCGTTGCTGCAGAATGCGCCGCCCTGGTAGTGGTCGCCGACCGGGTCCGCCTTGAGCTTCGCCTGCTCCGCCATCGCGTGCTCGCGGAAATCCTCGGCGCGTCCCGTCGGGCGGTAGCCGAACTCGTAAGCGCGGTGGTTGTCCCACCAGGCGCGCTCGTTGAGCGAGGCGCCGTAGAACACCTCGAAATGGATGTCGGGATGTTCGAGCCCGATGCGGCAGAGCTGCACGAGGTCGTCGGGCTTCAGCCAGATCGAGAGCCGGCGCTGGTCGAGCGGCATGTCGCCGAAATTGCCGATGCGCAGGCACGTCACCTTCAGGCCGTGCTTGTCGGCGTAGAGCGCACCGACGGCCTCGCCGAACACCTTGCTGACGCCATAACGGCCGTCGGGGCGCGGGGTGACGTCGGTCCCGATCTTGTGGTGGCGGGGATAAAAGCCGAYGGCGTGGTTGGACGAGGCGAACACCACGCGCTTGACGCCCTTGCGGTAGGCGGCCTCGAACAGATTGTAGCCGCCGATGATGTTGGCCTGGAGGATTTGGTCCCAGGTGCCTTCGACCGAATAGCCGCCGAAATGGATGATGCCGTCGACGCCCTCGCAGATCGTCTCGCACTGCGCGAGATCGGCGAGATCCGCCGCCTTGAATTTTTCGTTCGCGCCGAGATCGGCGGGAGGCTTGATGTCGGAGAGCAGGAGATCCGGATAGATCGGCGGCAGCAGTTTTCGCAGGCTCGTGCCGATTCCGCCCGAAGCTCCCGTCATCAAAATACGCGGCATGTCTTCCCTCGCCTGTGGTGACCGATTTGCGGCCGTAGATAACTGATGCTAGCAGACTTGGACAGAGGGAACGCAACAACGAGAATTGCACATGAACGATGCATCGTCCCACACCCAAGGATCGCCGCAAGGCTGGCGGCCGGCGACCTATTACCCCGATCCGGCGATAAAAGCACTGGACCCCCGCTTCGAAAAATACTGGCTAAAACTTTCGGCGGTGGAGCGGCTGGCGACCGGCCTGCGCTGGGCCGAGGGTCCGGTCTGGTTCGGCGACGGACGCTATCTCCTGTGCAGCGATATCCCGAACCAGCGCATCATCAAATGGGAGGAAGAGACCGGTGCGGTCTCGGTCTTCCGCAAGCCTTCCAACTTTGCCAACGGCAATACCCGGGATCGCCAGGGCCGTCTCGTCACCTGCGAGCATGGCGGGCGACGCGTGACCCGCACCGAGTATGACGGCAGCATCACGGTGCTGATGGATTCGTTCGGCGGCAAGAAGCTCAACTCGCCCAACGACGTTGTCGTAAAATCCGACGGCGCGATCTGGTTCACCGATCCGACCTTCGGCCTGCTCGGCAATTACGAGGGCTACAAGGCCGAGCCCGAGATCAACCCGAACGTCTACCGGCTCGATCCTTCGACCGGCAAGGCGACCATCGTTGCCGAGGGCGTGCTCGGGCCGAACGGACTGTGCTTCTCGCCTGATGAGAAGATTTTGTACGTCGTGGAATCGCGTGGGCAACCGAACCGAAAAATCCTCGCCTATGACGTCTCGGCGGACGGCACCACGATTTCGAACAAGCGCGTTTTCATCGACGCGGGTCCGGGCACGCCGGACGGCATGCGCTGCGACATCGACGGCAATCTCTGGTGCGGCTGGGGCATGGGCGATCCCGAGCTCGACGGCGTGGTCGTGTTCGCGCCCGACGGCGTCATGATCGGCCGCATCGCGCTGCCCGAACGCTGCGCCAATCTCTGCTTCGGCGGCGTCCAGCGCAACCGGCTGTTCATGGCGGCGAGCCAGTCGATCTACGCGCTGTATGTCAACACGCAAGGTGCGTTGGGCGGATAGGCGCTGCTTCCCGTAGCCCGGATGGAGCGAAGCGCAATCCGGGAAACTGTCCCCCGCATTACGCTTCGCTCCATGCGGGCTAGGATTCTTTCCCGATGTGAGCACAGTCTCGTAGGGTGGACAAAGCGAAGCGTGCCCACCATTTCCGGTTCGTCGCGCAGTGGTGGGCACGTCGCGCGAAGAGCGCTCCTTTGCCCACCCTACAGGATCCCTCCTCCGTCATTGCGAGCGAAGCGAAGCAATCCAGAGTCTTTCCGCGGAGATAGTCTGGATTGCTTCGTCGCAAGAGCTCCTCGCAATGACGACGGACAAACGAAAAACGCCGGAGCGGCTTCCCGCTCCGGCGTCATCATTGTTCAGGCGATAAGCCTTACGCCGCGTTGAAGCCCGCAACCGCCTTCACTTCGAGGAAATCCTCGAGGCCGTACTTGCCCCACTCGCGGCCGTTGCCGGACTGCTTGTAGCCGCCGAACGGCGCGGTGCGGTCGTTGGGCACGCCTTGCAGGTTGACGTTGCCGGCGCGGATCTGGCGGCCGACGCGCTTGGCGTCCTCGACCGAAGCGCCCGAGACATAGCCCGCGAGGCCGTAGGGCGTGTCGTTGGCGATGTGCACGGCCTCGGCTTCATCCTTGGCGCCGAGGATGGTCAGCACCGGTCCGAAGATCTCCTCGCGCGCGATCGTCATGTCAGGAGTGACATCGGCGAAGATGGTCGGACGGACATAGAAGCCCTTGTTGACGCCCTCGGGCAGGCCCGGGCCGCCGGCGACGAGGGTAGCGCCCTCGTCGATGCCCTTCTTGATCAGCGCCTGGATCTTGTCCCACTGGCCGCGGTTGACCACGGGGCCGATGCTGGTGCCTTCGGCGCGGGGATCACCGGCCTTGGTCTTGTCGGCGACAGCCTTCGCGATCGCGGCGACTTCCTTCATCTTCGACAGCGGCACGATCATGCGCGAGGGCGCGTTGCAGGACTGGCCGGAGTTGTTGAACATGTGCATCACGCCGCCGGTCACCGCCTTCGTGAGGTCGGCGCCTTCGAGGATGACGTTCGGCGACTTGCCGCCGAGCTCCTGGCTGACGCGCTTCACGGTCGGCGCAGCGCGCTTGGCAACGTCGATGCCGGCGCGGGTCGAGCCGGTGAACGAGATCATGTCGATATCGGGATGCTCGCTCATGGCGGCACCGACCTCGGGGCCGAGACCGTTGACGAGGTTGAACACGCCCTTCGGCACGCCGGCTTCGTGGAGGATTTCCGCGAAGATCAGCGCCGAGGTCGGCGTAAACTCCGACGGCTTCAGGATCATGGTGCAGCCGGCGGCGAGCGCGGGCGCAACCTTGYAGGCGATCTGGTTGAGCGGCCAGTTCCAGGGGGTGATCATGCCGACCACGCCGACCGGCTCACGCAGCACCATGGCGGTGCCGACCGGTTCCTCGAAATGATAGTTCTTGAGCACGTCGAGCGTGGTCATGAGATGGCCGAGGCCGGCGCCGGCCTGGAGTTTTTCGGCCATCGGCAGCGGCGCGCCCATTTCGTCCGAGACGGCGGCGCCGATCTCCTTGAGGCGGCCCTTGTAGACCTCGATGACTTTCGTGAGCAGCGCCACGCGCTCGTCGCGGCTGGTCTGGGAGAACGTTGCAAAGGCGCGCTTGGCGGCGGCGACCGCCTTGTCGACATCGGCCTTGGAGCCCAGCGCAACCTCGTACATCGCCTCTTCCGTCGCCGGATTGACCACGGCGGTGGACTTCTTGACGGCGGGATCGACCCAGGCGCCGTCGATGTAGAATTGCATGCGATTGACCATCGTTAACCTCTTCTTGGGGGCTTGGAGGGGGCGTTTCGGCAGGCATCCTTGCACGAAAGCGCCGGCAATTGAACCCGCCATATGCGGGGCCAGCGTTGCGGCGGACGGAGGTTATATGAGCGGATGGCGGGAACGTGGCAAGGTGGCTCCGCCGTCATTCCGGGGCGCGCATCAGCGCGAACCCGGAATCTCGAGATTCCGGGTTCGATGCTTCGCATCGCCCCGGAATGACAGCACGGTTACCTCGACTAGACCGCCATCTTCCGATGCAGCACCGGCGCGCCGGTGGTGAGGCTTTCGGCCGCATCGATGATGGCGTTGGCGTCCAGGCCGTAGTGGCGGTAGAGGTCGGTGATGGTGCCGGTCTGGCCGAACTGCTCGACACCGAGCGCCTCGACGCGATGGCCGCGGACGCTGCCGAGCCAGCCGAGCGCTGCCGGATGGCCGTCGATCACGGTCACGATGCCGCAGTCGCGCGGCAGCGGCGCCAGCAGCTTCTCGATGTGGCTGAGGTGCTGCACGCCGCGCCTGTCACGCCGCAATTTCCGTGCGGTGGTCCATCCCGCATGCAGGCGGTCGGCCGATGTGATCGCGAGCAGGCCGATGTCGCGCCGGCTCTCGCCGATGAAGCCGGTCGCCTCGATCGCTTCGGGCGCCACCGCGCCGGTATAGGCGATCACGAGTTCGGCATTGGGGCCCGGCTTGCGCAGCCAATAGGCGCCGTCGGTGATGCCCTGCTGAAGCTCCGGCGTCATGATCCGCTGCGCCTGCTCGATGCTGCGCGTCGAGAGCCGCAGGTACACGGAACCGCCCTCGCCCGGATCGCGCTGCATGTGGCTGAACCCCCAGCCCATGATCACGGCGAGCTCGTCGACGAAAGCCGGCTCGAACGAGGCGAGCCCGTCCTGCGCCATGCCGATCAGCGGCGTCGCGATCGACTGATGCGCGCCGCCCTCGGGCGCGAGCGTAATGCCGGACGGCGTCGCCGCCACCATGAAGCGCGCGTCCTGGTAGCAGGCGTAGTTCAGTGCATCGAGACCGCGCTCGATGAAGGGATCGTAGAGTGTACCGACCGGCAAGAGCCGCTCGCCGTTGATCTGGTGCGAGAGGCCAAGCGCCGAGAGCATGATGAACAGGTTCATCTCGGCGATGCCGAGCTCGAGATGCTGGCCCTTCGGCGAGGCGTCCCAGTTGAACGTGGAGGGAATTTTCTCGCTGCGGAATAAGTCCGCCTTTTCGGCGCTTGCGAACAGGCCGCGCCGGTTCACCCAGGGACCGAGATTGGTCGAGACGGTCACGTCCGGCGACGTCGTCACGATGCGTTTTGCCAGCTCGCTGTCAGCGCGCGCGATTTCGTTCAGGACGAGGCCAAAGCCCTGCTGCGTCGACATCTGCGGCGACGGCTTGAAGGCGAGTTGCTGGGGCACCTCGACCACGGGCGCGGTCAGCCGGCGGCCGTCCTGGTTGAACGGCACGCGCGCGAGGAAGGCATCGAGCTCGGCGGCATCCTGCGCCAGGCCCTCGTACTTGTCCCATTCGTGGCCCGGGCGGATGTTCTGGCTCTCGCGATATTTCTCCATCTGCGCGACCGTCATCAGGCCGGCATGGTTGTCCTTGTGGCCCTGGAACGGCAGGCCGACGCCCTTGATGGTGTAGGCGATGAAGCAGACCGGACGGTCGTGGTCGATGGATTCGAAGGCCTCCAGCATGCTCGCCATGTCGTGGCCGCCGAGATTCGACATCAGCGCCAGCAGCTCCTCGTCGCTGCGCTTGTCGATCAGCTTGGTGATCGGGCCCTGGTCGCCGATCTCGTCGTGCAGATGCTTGCGGAAGGCCGCGCCGCCCTGGAAGCACAGCGCCGCGTAGAGCGCGTTCGGGCAATTGTCGATCCAGCGCTTCAGCGCCTCGCCGCCGGGCTCGGCAAAAGCCTCGCGCATCAGGCGGCCATATTTCACGATCACCACGTCCCAGCCGAAATTGYGGAACATGGTCTCGAACTTTTCCCAGAGCCCTTCGCGCACGACGGCGTCGAGCGACTGGCGGTTATAGTCGACCACCCACCAGGTGTTGCGCAGGCCGTGCTTCCAGCCCTCCGCGAGCGCCTCGAAGATGTTGCCCTCGTCCATCTCGGCATCGCCGACGAGCGCGATCATCCGCCCTTCGCGGCGATCCTTCATCCAGCCATGCGCCTTGACGTAGTCCTGCACCAGCGAGGCGAACAGCGTCTGCGCGACGCCGAGGCCGACCGAGCCGGTCGAGAAATCGACGTCGTCGATATCCTTGGTGCGCGAGGGATAGGACTGCGCGCCCTTGAAGCCGCGGAAATTCTCCAGCTTCTCGCGCGTCTGCCGGCCGAACAGATACTGGATGGCGTGGAACACCGGGCTCGCATGCGGCTTCACCGCGACGCGATCCTCAGGTTTCAACACGTGGAAATACAGCGCCGACATGATGGTGGCGAGCGAGGCGGATGAGGCCTGATGGCCGCCGACCTTGAGGCCGTCCGCGTTCGAGCGGACATGGTTGGCGTGATGGATGGTCCAGGACGACAGCCACAGCGCCTTGCGGGACAGTGCGGTCAGGGTGTCGAGACGAGCGGAATCAACGGGCATGGCGATGCTCCGAAAAACAAGGCCCGATCATACCCCTGCGGACGGCACCAAACTTCTCAATTTTTCGCGCCATACCCGCCGATATTGGGATATTTTACCAATGCATACCCCCGAAATATAGGTTTCATCCCAATGCCCGCGCTCGACGCCATCGATCGAAAAATCCTCAGCTACCTCCAGACCGACAGCCGTCTGACCATGCAGGAGCTTGCCGACAAGGTCGGCCTCTCGGTCTCGCCCTGCCACCGCCGGGTCAAGCTGCTCGAAGAGCGCGGCGTCATCTCGCGCTACATCGCCACCGTCGACCAGAAGGCGCTAGGCCTGCATGTCAGCGTGTTCATCTCGATCAAGCTGGCACGGCAGAAGGAGGAGGACCTCAACCGCTTCGCGCGCGCGATCTCGAAATGGGACGAGGTGCTGGAATGCTATCTGATGACCGGCAATCGCGACTACCTCCTGCGCGTGGTGGCAGCCGACCTCGCCTCCTACGAGAGCTTCCTGAAGACCAAGCTGACCCGGCTCGACGGCATCGCCTCGATCGAATCGAGCTTCGCGCTCAGCCAGGTGAAGTATTCGATTGCGCTGCCGGTGTGACTGCCCCACCAGGCCATTTCGGGGCCGGTGTCACATGGGCGCAATAAACCCCGCCGATGGTCACGGGCGACAGGCCCCCTGCCGAAAGAAGGACCCATGACCGCATCCGACCGCACCCCTGAAATGGCCAAACGCGAGCGCATCATCCGGGAAATGACCGACGATCTCGACGAGGAGCTGGAGATGGAGCTCGACGACAGCAGGCTCGACGAACTGCTGGACGAGACCGACGCGCTCCGCCCGACGGTGGATCGCAGGCTCTATTTCAGGGAACTGCTGCGGCTCCAGGGCGAGCTGGTGAAGCTCCAGGACTGGGTCCAGAGCGAAAAGAAGAAGGTCGTCGTGCTGTTCGAGGGCCGCGATTCCGCCGGCAAGGGCGGCGTCATCAAGCGCATCACCCAGCGCCTCAATCCCCGCATCTGCCGGGTCGCAGCCCTCCCCGCCCCGAGCGAGCGCGAGCGCACGCAGTGGTATTTCCAGCGCTACGTGTCCCACCTGCCGGCCGGCGGCGAGATCGTGCTGTTCGACCGCAGCTGGTACAACCGCGCCGGCGTCGAGCGCGTCATGGGCTTCTGCACCGACGAGCAGTACCAGGAGTTCTTCAAGACCGTGCCGGAATTCGAGCGGATGCTGATCCGTTCCGGCATCACTCTCGTCAAATACTGGTTCTCGATCACCGACGACGAGCAGCAGTTCCGCTTCAGCATGCGCATCAGGGATCCGCTGAAGCAGTGGAAGCTGAGCCCGATGGACGTCGAGGCCCGCAGCCGCTGGGAGGCGTACACCAAGGCCAAGGAGACGATGCTGGAGCACACGCACCTTCCGGACTCGCCGTGGTGGATCGTCGATGCCGTGGACAAGAAGCGCGCGCGCCTCAACTGCATCGCGCATCTGCTCAGCCAGATGCCGTATCAGGAGGTCGCCCGAGTGCCCGTGGTGCTGCCGCCGCGCGTCCGCAACCCCGACTATCACCGCGGGCCGATTCCGCCGGACATGTACGTGCCGTCGAAGTATTGACGAAGGTCTCGTAGGGTGGGTTAGCCGGCGGACTGCGCTTCGCGCAGCCGCGGGCTAACCCACCCTACGAAGAAATCACCGCCATGGCTGCACGATGATCTTGGTGTGCACCTCGGGATTGGCGAGGTCGGCAAAGGCCTTTGCGACGCCGTCGAGGCCCACTTCCGCCGTCACCATCGCCGCTGCATCCACCTGCCCTTCCGCGATCAGGCGCAGCGAATACGCGAACTCCTCGGGCGTGTAGCCGAGCACATATTGAACGTTGAGCTCCTTCATGATGCCGAGCATCGGCTCGGTCCTGTCGGTCTCCATGCAGACGCCGACCACGACGACGCGGGCATCGCGCGGCGCGCCCTCGAACACCTGCTGCAACAGGCCCGGCACGCCGACGCATTCGAAGATCAGCGCGGGCCTCAGGGCAGGCCACATCGCCTGCAACGGCGGCCGCGCCGCCCTCTCCGCCTCCGACATCTGGGCGTGCTCGGCCCAGTTCGCGTAGGGCTGCGACACCTTTGGATCGACGACGACGTCAGCGCCCAGCTGCGCTGCGAGCGCGCGCCGCGCCGGCGAATAGTCTGCGGCGACGATCGGATGCAGGCCCCTGATCTTCAGCGCCGCGATCACCGCGAGCCCGACCGGCCCGCAGCCGATGACGAGCGGCACCTCGCCGCCGCGAATGTTGGCCTTGGCCACGGCGTGAACGCCGACGGCAAGCGGCTCGGTGAGCGCGGCATGTTCCGGCGCAAGGCCATTGGGCACTTCCAGCAGCAGCGGCTCGCTCAGCAGCATCGCTTCGGCGTAGCCGCCGAGATTGTCGTTGGAATAGCCGATACCCTCGATGCCCTGCGGCGTGACGAGCGCCGGCAGCGAGCAGACGCGCGTGCCACGCTTCAGCTTGCGTTCGGTGCCCGGGCCGTAGTCGACGATCTCGCAGCAGAATTCATGGCCGAACACGACATCGCGCGACAGATCCATCGGCTTGCGCCCGACCTTCCTCRCCATCTCCACCATGCGATGGGCGTGCTGGCGTGCGTGCAGATCGGAACCGCAGATGCCGCAGGCGAGCGTCTTGACCAGCACCTGACCGGGGCCCGGCTTCGGCTGCTCCATCCGGTCGACGACAATCTCACCGTTCCTGAAAATCGCGGCGCGCATCCGGCTCCTCCCTTGTTGTTGGAACCGATGATAGCACGAAGCGGCGTGCGCGATATTGCGTCAGGCGTTCGGCGAACGCTCTTCGAGCACCAGGAGCTGGGCGCGGCGCACGCGCTCGCGATGGGCGATGTAGAGACCGCTGGCGACGATGAAGGCCGCGCCGATGATGGTCCAGACGTCGGGCAGCTCGCCGAAGACGAAGAAGCCCAGAATGCTGACCCATAGCAATTGCGTATAGGAGAACGGCGCCAGCACCGAGGCATCGCCATAGCGATAGGCAAGCACGACGATCCACTGGCCCGCGGTGGAGGCGACGCCGATGAAGATGCCGAGCGCGATCGCGCTCCAGGACGGCGTGACCCAGACGAACGGCACCATCACCGTCAGGATCGCAAGTCCGGTCAGCGAGGAATRGGCCATGGTGGTGACGACGGCTTCGCGGCCGCTCATCATGCGGGTCAGGATCAGCGTGCCGGCCCAGCAGGCCGCCGAGATCACCGGGAAGAACGCGGCTGGATGAAATGCGCTGGTGCCCGGGCGCRGGATGATCAGGACACCAATCAGACCGAGTGCGGTGGCGAACCAGCGGCGGATGCCGACCTTCTCGCCGAGGAAGAGGATCGAGGCCGCGGTCACAAATAGCGGCGCGACGAAGCCGGTGGCAGAAGCCTCGGCGATCGGCAGGAAACCGAGGCCTGTGATGAAGAACAACGAGGAGCCGAGCAGAGCTGCGCCCCGCATCACCTGCGTGCCGAGCCGCTCGGTGCGCATCGCATAGAGCGGCGAGGCCGGCAGCATCACCGGCGTGAACAACAGCGAGAAGACGAGGAAGCGGATCCAGGTGATCTCGATCGACGGCAGGCTCGTCGACAGATATTTCGCGGTGATGTCGGAGCAACCGAGAAACACCGTCGACAACAGCACGAGCGCGATGCCCTTGAAGGGATGATCGACACGCGCAGGCGCGCGGCGCGTCTCCTGCTTCTTCTCCGGCATGGGCATGGAGATACTGTCGAGCCTTGCGGCTACGGCGGGCGGCGGTGTCACGGCTGGAACTCTGGAAAATAGCGAATCGGGATCGGTCGTAAAAAACGACAAATGCGCCGCGTTCACAACTTCCGAAAACAGGATGCCGATATGCGCTGAGCTCCGCGCGCATCAATGCTCCGTTAACATTGGGCGTTGCTGCACTACAGCATGGGCAGGCCGCGCGGCCTGGGACCGCGTGGAAACGCCGCATCCAGCGCCGCAATCTCGTCTTTCGTCAGCACGAGATCGCCGGCCGCGGCGTTCTCGCCGGCGTGTTCCGCGGACGACGCCTTCGGAATCGCGAACACCGTAGTTGCACGGGTGAGAAAGCCCAGCGCGACCTGACGCGGCGTCGCGCGATGCGCCTCTGCGATGCGCGCCAGCACGGCGCCGCCCTTGCTGCGCGCGTCCGGAAAATCGTCATGGCCGAACGGCGAATAGGCGACCACGGCGACGCCGTGCCGCTCGCACCAGGGGATCACCGCATGCTCGATCGCGCGCTCCTTGAGATGATAGAGCACCTGATTGCAGGCGATCTTGCCCTCGCCGGCAACGTCGAGAATCTCGTCGAGGTCGTCGGCGTCGAAATTGGAGACGCCCCAGGATTTGATCTTCCCCGCCTTCACCAGCTCCTCGAATGCGGCAACCGTGTCCTCCAGCGGATAGGAGCCGCGCCAATGCAGCAGATAGCAGTCGAGACGATCGGTCTTCAGCCGCTTCAGCGAGCGCTCGCAGGCCGCGATGGTGCCGCGGCGCGACGCATTGCTCGGCAGCACTTTCGAGACCAGGAACACCTCGTCGCGCCGGCCCGCAATCGCATCCGCAATGACGAGCTCGGCATCGCCGTACATCTCGGCGGTGTCGACATGAGTCATGCCGAGATCTAGCCCGCGCTGAAGCGCCGCGATGGCGCGCTTGCGATCGCCATGGTCGAGATACCAGGTGCCCTGCCCGATAACGGAGACGTTGGCGCCGGTCTTGCCGAAGGGATTTGATTTCATTTTCTTCTCCGCTGTCCATTCTCCCTCTCCCCGTTGTTACGGGGAGAGGGTTGGGGTGAGGGGCATGCTTCCGCGAATTCGCTGACAGACGGGCTCGCGGAGACTCCCCCTCACCCGCCGCGCTACGCGCGCCGGCCTCTCCCCGCAAGCGGGGAGAGGCGAAGAGCTACAATTCGCCGATATCCGCGACCAGCACGCTCCCCGTCGCCGACTCCGTAATATAGAGCCGATCCTTGCTCGCGCCACCGATCGCGACATTGGTGCAATTCGGCCCCGCACAGGACTTGATCCGCGCGATCAATTCGCCGTTCGGCGCGAACACGAAGACGTGGCCGAGCGAGGCATGGCCGACGAAC
>NZ_JBFULT010000166.1:0-13152 GCF_054049755.1 Bradyrhizobium sp. P5_C11_2 | reverse complement strand
GACACCTTTTTCAATGACACCTTTTTCAATGACACCTTTTTCAATGACACCTTTTTCAGAACCGTCATTTCATCAAGGCGACCGGCACACCTACCGGCGCGTTGCCGTCGTCGGCACGCTGTTCTGCCTCGCCTTCGTGGTGATCAGTTTCTCATTGCGGCCGCAGGTCGAGGACACGCATGTCCTGGTCAAGGCCGACCGGCTGGTGCGCACCGCCGGCCAGGCGCCGCGCGCGAACTAGCTAGCGCGCCGCACGCCAATTAACGCTGATCGTCGGCGCCGGCGCGCGGGCCCGAGCTGCCGCGTGTCGCGAGCGCCACGAAGCCGGCAAAGCCGGACAAATTGAGGAGGACTTCGAGCCACGCAGGCATGCTGGCCTCTCTTGCGCGAAGACGACATCAATGCGGCCGCGGCAGGTTTGTTCCCGGCGTCGCAAGCCGTTCAGAGCCGGGAGGAGGGGTCGAGCCGGCGGCCGAGGGTCGCAACGGACTCGGTGGACGGCTGCTCCTTGAGGAACTCGGCAATGACGCGCGCGAGCTCGCCGTCGGTCATCGGCGTCGGCGGCGGGCGCAGGGCACCGACGCCGAAGCTGCGGACGATCTCGTCGTAATGCTGATCGCGCGCCTTCGGAACCAGCCTGCGGATGCGGGCGAGCAGAGCGGTTATCGGCAAGCTTTCCTCCTCGATCGTCCGCCCCGTTGGCAGCCGGTTGGCCGTGCCGCCATTGTCGTCCCTGAAAGCCTCGTCCCTGAAAGCGAAAAACCCCGCCAGCATCGCGGCGGATGCTGACGGGGTCTTCGTGCGTCGGCCTCACCCGGATGGCGGGCCTTGCACTTGGAAATCCAATCCGCGGACCGCGAGATCGTTCCCGTCGCATCGACATTTTTATCGATTTTTTTCCCGGCTTGCGGTTCCACGGCCCGCGAACCATCGCCAGCCGCCGGCGTTGTGTCCCCGAGATGCGAAGGAGGAGATCCGGGAAGGAGGAGATCCAGCATGAAGAAGACATTGGCAGTTCTGGCCACCGTCGCGGCGGTGGGTGTGACCGCGGTTGCGGCGCCGGCGCCTGCAGAGGCGCGCGGTCGCGGCATCGGGCCGGGCCTTGCGTTCGGTCTGGCCGCCGGCGCGATCACCGCGGGCGCGCTGGCTGCGTCCCGTCCGTATTATGGCTATGGCCCCGGCTACGGCTATTACGACGGCCCGGGCTATTATTACGGGCCAGGCCCGTACGCCTATTACGGCGGCGGACCGTATTACGGCCACCGGTACTATCGTCACTGGTAGCAACCACGGTTAAGCGAAAAGCCCGGAGCGATGCTCCGGGCTCTTTTGCGCAATGATCTTTAGTCGCGATGATCTGATGTCCTACGGCCAGAGCGAGGGCCGTTCGACTTTGCGGGCATTCTCGAGCGTCGACACGAAATACTCGTCGCGTTCGCGCTTGAACTTTTCCTGGGTGGCGCGGAAGGCGGCAACACGGGCGGCGATCTCATCGCGTTCGCGGGCTTTGCGTTCTTCATCTTCGGTCATGTCCATCCCCTCTTTTCACACCTGAACACTTCTGTTCACACCTGCACACTTCTGTGCACGACTGAACTCAGGCGCTGCCGCCGCATCGCGCCTGAGTCGCACTCAACACATGCATTGGCGCTTCTGATTGGGGCGTCAATGGGGAGGAGGCATTGCAGGATTGTGATAAGCGAAGGTCGGAAAAAATTGCCGACCGCATCGCTCTTCGCGAACTCGCTTGGCAGTCTTTCTTGGCGGTGGATAAGAGCGTCAACAATCTTGTCGCTTGCGTGCGTTGCAGCTAGCCCGACAGCAAATCGCAAGAACAAATCACGAGAACAAATCAGGAGGCTGTGGTGGCGAAGATCGATCTGGACTCGCTGAGCATCGAAGAGCTGGCCGAGCTGCGCGAGCGCGCCAACGCAAAGCTGCTGGAGAAGGTTGCGGCGCGGCAGGCGGAGCTCGAGGCCGAGCTGGAAAAACTCGCCCACTACGGCAAGCCGGCCAAGAAGGCCGCGCTCGCGCCAAGCCCGCCGAAGCCGCGCAAGGGTGACGACAAGGGTGACGCTAAGGGCGATGACAAGGCCGACGCGGACAAGGACGAGGTCGCGAAGGCGGCGTGACGCATGGCTTGTCCGCCGGACAGGCCGCACCGCCGTCCGTGAGATGACGGCGACATCCCGCCCTCGCATGCTATAGAGCCATGCTCGGGACCGGGGATGGCTTGCCCATGATCGCATCTGATCTTCGCAGCGGCGTTGAACGGCTCGGCGATATGATCGCCGAAGCGAAGACCATCGTACCGTTCACCGGCGCCGGGATCTCGACCGAGTGCGGCATCCCCGACTTCCGCTCGCCGGGCGGAATTTGGACGCGCAACCGTCCGATCCCGTTCGATGAATTCGTCGCGAGCCAGGAGGCGCGGGACGAATCCTGGCGCCGCCGCTTTGCGATGGAGGAGACCTTTGCGGCGGCAAGGCCCGGCCGCGGCCATCGCGCGCTGGCCTCGCTCTACCGCGCCGGCAAGGTTCCCGCGATCATCACCCAGAACATCGACAATCTGCACCAGGCCTCGGGCTTCGCGCCCGATCACGTGATTGAACTTCACGGAAATACCACTTTTGCGCGCTGCATCGGATGTGGGCAGGCCTATCAGCTCGACTGGGTGAAGCGCCGTTTCGACGAAGAGGGCGCCGCTCCCAACTGCACCGCGTGCGATGAGCCGGTGAAAACCGCAACGATCTCATTCGGTCAGTCGATGCCCGAGGACGAGATGCTGCGCGCGACCGAGCTGTCGCAGCATTGCGACCTCTTCATCGCGATCGGTTCCTCGCTGGTGGTGTGGCCGGCGGCAGGCTTTCCGATGATGGCCAAGAACAGCGGTGCACGTTTGGTGATCATCAATCGCGAGCCGACCGATCCGGACGACATTGCCGACCTGGTGATCCGCCACGACATCGGCGAAGCGCTCGGGCCCTTTGTCGGGAATTGAGGCATCAGTTTGATTCGCGGCTGTGCAAGCTGTTCATAGGTTCCGGCGAATCTCTTTTTTGTCTATGCCTCTCAACCGGGAGTGTTATCTTTTGATTCGAAAGATTCGCGTCGCGTCGAATTGAGAACATTCTCTTAAGACGCGTGATTCGAGCTCCGCCATTAAGGCGGGTTGCATGGCAGTGTGGGGTCCGGGGTTATGGGGTCGTCGGACGGATTTGAGTCCAAGAAGGTCGGGGTTCCCGCGGTGGGCGAACACGGCGGCGCCGGTCGCGACAATGCGCTCAGTCCCTTCACCGGACTTGGCGAGACCAGCGCCAACCTGGTCGAGGTGCACGGCGTCATCAAATGGTTCGACGCCTCAAAGGGCTACGGCTTCATCGTTCCCGACAATGGCTGGCCCGACGTGCTCCTGCACGTCACCGTGCTGAGGCGCGACGGCTTCCAGACCGCTTACGAAGGCGCCCGCATCGTCGTCGAATGCATCCAGCGCGCGAAGGGCTACCAGGCCTTCCGCGTGGTCTCGATGGACGAGTCGACCGCGATCCATCCGGCGCAGATGCTGCCGCCGCGCACCCATGTCACGGTGACGCCGACCAGCGGGCTGGAGCGGGCCCAGGTCAAATGGTTCAACCGGCTGCGCGGCTTCGGCTTCCTGACCTGCGGCGAGGGCACCCCCGACATCTTCGTGCATATGGAAACGCTGCGCCGCTTCGGCATGACCGAGCTCAGGCCCGGCCAATATGTCCTGGTCCGCTTCGGGCCCGGCTCGAAGGGCATGATGGCCGCCGAGATCCATCCCGAGACCGGATCGCCAGGCCTTTCGTCCCACTAAGAAGTCTTTCGTCCCACTAGGACGTCTTTCTTCCCACCAGCGGCCGCAAGGCCCAAAGCTCCCACGATCGTGAGCAGAGGCGCGCGGCCGCCTGGGCGTGCGCCATCTGGCTTTTCCGGCGAGCGCCGCGTAAGGGTTGTTCCAGTCCCACGCCGCCAGGCCATCCCCGCCGTCCCGAGTGCCGTCCCATGCGTTTTGATCGAAAGGCCGTCTGGTCCGTTGCCCGGGGCTGGCTTGCCGCCATTCTCGTCGTCGCCGGCTTCGCCGCCGCGAGCGCGCCGGTCGGCGCCGCCAGCTTCCAGCCGCTCGAGATCGTCACCAAGGGCGGTGTGCAGGTGTTCTCGGTCGAGATGGCCACGACGGAGCAGGAGAAGCAGACCGGCCTGATGTACCGCAAGGAACTGGCGGACGGCAAAGGCATGCTGTTCGACTTCAGTCCCGAGCAGGAAGTGTCGATGTGGATGAAGAACACCTACGTCCCGCTCGACATGATCTTCATCCGCGCCGACGGCCGCATCCTGCGTATCGCGGAAAATACCGAGCCGCTGTCGACCAAGATCATCTCGTCCCAGGGGCTCGCCAAGGCGGTCCTGGAGGTGCCGGCCGGAACGGCGCAGAAATACGGCATCCGCCCCGGCGACCGCGTCGGCCACCCGCTGTTCGGCAGCAAATAGGGCCGCAAAAATTGGGCCGGGCGGCGGGGTCATTGCCGTCTTGCTGGCGCCTTGTGAAGCGTGTATCGACAGGGCTCGCCGGACATTCGGGGTATAGCGCAGCCTGGTAGCGCGGCAGTTTTGGGTACTGCAGGTCGTTGGTTCGAATCCAGCTGCCCCGACCAGTCCCGAGCTTGATATCCTGGGGGAGGGGCCGCGCGGCGCCTCAGAACAACAGCCAGTCGGCGAGGCGCCAGGCGATCCAGGCCAGCGCGCAAATCCAGCCCAGCATTGCGATCCCCGCCACACCGAGCCCGCACAACGCAAACAGCGAGCTTCCGGTCTCCGGCGTGTCGGAGAGTTTTTCCGTCGTATCAATTTGGCTCACTGTGTCCCCTTGCCTTGCGGCCTGCTGTTCATTGGTCTCTACGCGCTCGTGAAAATTCACCGGTGGTCGCTCCATCTCACGCGGACGTGAGACGATCCGGCTATCCGAACAGGCAAGCGGAGGCTGATCGCAGACACGCAGGGATGCCCTGGAAAGTTGGGAACAAGCTGCAACTCGTGGCGAGGCGATTGGTTGCGTCTGTACGGCGGGAAATATTCATTGCGGTCGCTGCCGCCTGATTTCGGCGCGTTCCGCGTTGAAGGAGAACGCGGAGGTTCAAACGGCGCCGCGTCCGGAATCTCCTTCAGGCGAGGTTTTCATGTCGGTCAGTGCGATTGCTTCCTCCACCGCGGCGGTGACGTCGTCTCCGTCGACCGCGGCGACGCCGTCCTCCGCGGCTTCATCGACGTCGGCGACATCGTCGACATCAGCCACGTCGTCGACATCGGCGACCTCGTCGACTTCGTCTTCGCAATCCGCGGGTGGAAGTTCTGGCTCCGGAGGCGGCGGCAGTTCGGCCAAGACCATCGTCAGCGAGGTCTCCATCACCATCGACGGGATGACCACAACGACCATCACCTATTCCGACGGCACGACCGAGGTCCAGACGTCGGCGAGCACGCAAGGCAGTCAGGGCGATCAATCCGGACAGACCTACAACGCGCAAGGCGCGCTCGGCGCCAGCGCCAGCAGCGCCGCGAGCGCGAGCACCGGCGTCTGAGCGGCGATCGATCGCCGGCACCAAACGGACGGTCGAGCGCGCCCCTCAACCCTCGGCGCCCGTTCTCTGCGCGCCGCATCTTCTGCGCGATTTTTCGAGCCATCTGAGCGGGTTAACCGGCGCAGAATGACGGACGCTTGATCGAACCTTTGGKCGTCGCCACCGACTTATGGGTGTTGGGGATTTCAGCGCCCAATACCTAAACGGACGCCGCCAAGCGATGATATTCCGCTTGCGCGGCGTTGCGCTTTTAAGAATGGCCGATCAGCTCGACGCGTGCCAGCCGCGCGGAAACGGCAGGAACGGCCAGATCATCTGGTTGTCGTTCGAGGCCTTCGGTGGTTCTTGAACGGATGTCTTGACGGTCGGAGCAGGTGGTGTCGATCGCACCGCCAGGCGCATACATGCACATTGCAAATTCATTCTGGTGTCCCGGCCGAGTCAATTCTTTTCAAAATTCGATATCGCTTCAAAATTACCCCGCGTCCTCAAAACGACGCGCGCATTCTCAAATCGCGCATCCATCCTAGAAAATTCGGCGTCGGCTTTCAACAAGTCTCGCAGCTCTCCCCGACAAAGTAAGGTTGACTGGTTAGGTTAAGGGCGAGCCGTTGTTGCGGCCGATTTTGCGGCTGTTATCAGAGCGGTCCGGTTCGCGATGGGCTGCCTGCAATCCGTGCTCACATAAGGTCACAGTTCATCGCAGCGCTCGAATCTTGTGAGTTCTGGGTCATGTCTTTCGATCGCAACTTCAAAACCGTCCATCCGCAATCGGGCTGGGCGGAGATCTGGCACCTCTGGACCGTGATCGTGCCGCGGCGCTCGATCAACGGGCAGCTCGTGTACGGCAAGGTCTGGCGCCGCCATGACGGCCGCGACTGGATCTACAAGAAGTTCACCGAGTACGACAGCGAGGAAGCGGCCTGAAGCCGCATCGCTGCCGTCCGGCGCAAGATCGCTGCCGTCCGGCGCGGGATCGCTGCCGTCCGGCGCGGGATCGCTGCCGCGGGCTCACGCGGCTTTCGCCGCCGCCGCAGGCTTGGCCGGCGGTGGCTTCAACGGCTTGTCCTGCCGCTTCGACCAGGAGATGTAGTAGGCCACCGTCGTCATGATCGCGATGCCGGCGATGCTGACGAAGAGCTGCGCAAACAGCGAGCCCGAGCTCATCGACAGCTCGAAATGGCCGACGAAGGACAGGAACACGCCGACGCAGAACACGGCGAGCGACTGCTGGCCGCACACGATCACCGGATCGAATATTTTCCACTCCAGGCCCGGCCAGTCCTTCGGCACGAAGCGGATCACCAGGATCACGATCACGACGAAGTGGATGAAGCGGTAGGGCGCGAGGTTGGTCTTGTCGTTGGGGTTGAAGGCCGAGAACAGCCATTGCGGGAACATGCCGCCGAGGGTCGGGAAGCGGCCGGCCATGGTCATGATCAGCGCGAACAAGAGATAGCCGAGACAGAGCCACAGCGTGATCGGTGAGTTGATCACCGCCCCCGAGCGCCGTGCCCCGCCCATCGCGCACCAGGCGCCGAACACGAACAGTACCTGCCAGCAATACGGATTGAAGTACCATTGTCCGGCCGGATAGGCGGTCAGATTCCAGCCGAACTGGCGCGCGGCCAGCCACAGGACGATGGACAGCGCCATCGTCAAATCGGGCTTGCGCAGCATGAACCACAGCACCGGCGGAAACAGGCCCATCAGCACGATGTAGAGCGGCAGCACATCGAGATTGAGCGGCTTGAAGCGCAGGAACAGGCCCTGGCGCAGCGTCTCGGTGGCGTTGTCGACGAGGCCGGCGACGTTGAACTCGTTGATCATGTCCGAATCGCCGAAGCGTAGCGCCAGATAGCTGATCGAGGCGATGTAGATCACGAACAGGATGATGTGGGCGACGTAGAGCTGCCAGACCCGCTTGGTGAGCCTCGTGGCGCCGACGAGGAAGCCCCGCTCCAGCATCATCCGCGCATAGACGAAGGAGGCGGTGTAGCCGGAGATGAAGACGAAGAGGTCCGCGGCGTCTGAAAAGCCGTAGTTGCGGGTCGTGATCCAGTTCACGACGTTGTCGGGGATATGGTCGAGGAAGATTGCCCAGTTCGCGACGCCGCGAAACAGGTCGAGCCTGAGGTCGCGGCCTTTCTCGGGAAGCGTGGCGCTGATGTTCAGGAAGGCCATGCGAGGAGAGCTTTCGGAGGGGACAGATAGGCTGATGTCAGCGGGGCAGCGCCGCCGGGCGGGAGCCCGGCGCGGAAGGCGGGTACGCAATTGTCACGGTGCAGCATAATGACTATACCCGTAGCGGGCACCCCCGGGGACCGGAATCACGATCAGTTCCCGAACGGTGTCTCTATACTATGCCCGCGGTTTCCACCAACTGCCACCGTGACGCATCGAAATCGAACGAAAAGACGAAGAGGCCCGGACCACCCATGACCGCACGCATTTTCAAGCCCGCCAAGAACGCGATGCAATCCGGCCGGTCCAAGACCAAGGAATGGCAGCTCGATTACGAGCCGGAGCAGCCGCGCGCGGTCGAGCCGCTGATGGGCTGGACGTCGTCCGGTGACATGAAGCAGCAGATCACGCTGCGCTTCCAAAGCAAGGACGAGGCGGTCGCCTATTGCGAGCGCAAGGGCATCGCCTACCAGGTGATCGAGCCGAAGGAATCGCTGCACCGGCAGGTTGCCTATGCCGACAATTTCTCGTTCCGCCGCGGCGAGCCCTGGACGCACTGAGGGGCGGCCCACACTCTATCATCTCGTCGGGCATCCACGTTTTGGGCGTCTCGTGAGATCGGCCTGCAAGGTTCGAGACGCCCGCTTTGGCGGGCTCCTCACCATGAGGGTCTGATATCTTGCCGCGAAACGTGACCTCATCCTGAGGGTCCGCCGGAGGCGGGTGTCTCGAAGGATGGGCCGCAGGCAAGCTTCCCGCCACGCTTTTCTAGCCTTGGGAAGCCTAAGGTGGTTGGCACCAATTCCGCCCCATGCTTCGCTGCCTCCCACGACAGGACCAGGGCGAGGTGGGGAATGGCCGGGCGTGACCAGCTCGACAGCGTCGATCTGAAGATACTCTCCGAGTTGCAACAGGACGGGCGGGTTCGCAACAACGAACTGGCGCTGCGTGTCGGCGTCTCCGCGCCGAACTGCCTGCGGCGGCTGAAATCGCTGTTCAGCCGCGGCGTGATCCGGGCGATCCGTGCCGTCATCGACGAGCGGCTGCTCGGCTACGAGGTGGTGTCGTTCGTCTCGATCCAGCTCGGCAGCCAGGCCCAGCCGGTGCTGGAGGCGTTCGAGAGCTCGATCGCCGCGATCCCGCGCATCCAGCAGTGCTGGCGGATTTCGGGCGACACTGACTATCTCCTGAAATGCGTTGCGCCGAGCGTGGAGAACATGCGCCAGCAGCTGCTGCATTTCGCCGCGATGCCTGATGTGAAGAACGTCCGCAGCTTCCCGGTGCTGGGTGTGGCCAAGGATGTGCCGCTGCCGTTGCAGGAGGTCGCCGCGGCGTCGGCGTAGGTTAGGGCAACCGCATATGACGCCAGAGCTTGGGGGCGCCTAAGCTTCCACAGCGTCATGGCCGGCATAGCCGTGCGAAGGACGGCGTCGCTTCCGCTCGCCTATGTCCCGGCCATCCACGTCCTTGCTGGGACGACGAAGAACGTGGATGCCCGGGACAAGCCCGGGCATGACGACGGGGCAGGGATTCACAAAAGCCGAATCAATGGCCGGCATTTAGTTTAGTTACTCACCTAACTGTGACATGTGATTTGCGAAGCCCTGCAATGCGCTGAATCGTGATTGTCGGTTCGGGCGCGTCGCCTAGATGCAAGGTGTGGACCTCAGCCTGCGTCGCATGCCGAGGACCCTTTTGTGGGACCCTGAAGCAGGAAAAGACAACATGACCTCGACTTCGAAGACGTTCGCAGTTTCCGCTGCGACGCTGTTTGCGTCTGCGTTTTTGGTTCTGACGGCACCGGTTGCGAAGGCAGACGACTTCTGCATCACCAACGGTGCCCAGGCCGCCCATGGTTGCGGCTTTCCGACCATGGAAGCCTGCCGTCAAGCGGCCGGCGGCATCGGCGGCTCGTGCTCGCAGGCCGGCGGCGCGAAGAGCGCCAACGACTCCCTCGCTTATCAGCCGAAGCAGACGCAGTCGCGCACCAAGCTTCGCGCGGGCGCGCAGGCCAAGTCGAACTAATTGCTGAAATCGAGACCGGTTTCGACATGTTGCGGCCTCCGGGATTCATCTCGGGGGCCGTAAACTTATGAGAACGAGGCGACAGCTCGGGCTTGTACGCCTCAACGATACCTGCCGCGAAACTCGCGCGGCGAGGTGCCGGTCCAGGTGCGGAAGGCGCGGGAAAAGCTCTTTTCGTTGCGGAAGCCCGCGATCTCCGCGATCCGCTTGATCGGCACCCGGCCGCGCATCAATTCCTGCTTGGCGAGCTCGAATTTCGCCTCTTCCTTGAGATCGCGCAGCGAGGTCGCTTCCTCGCGCAGGCGCCGATGCATGGTGCGGGTGGAGAGCGCCAGCTCGCTCGCGACGTCCTCGGCGCCGAGACTACGTCCGCGCGCTGTGCGAAGCACGCGGCGAACGCGCTCGACCAGCAGCCGGTCGCGCCGATAGGGCAGCACGGTCAGCCGCAACGCGCCCTTGAGCATGCTGTCGAGGTCTGCCGGACTGCGGGTGAGCGGCAGCGAGAGATAATGCTGGTCGAAGACGATGCCGGCGCGATCGGCGCCGAAGCCGACGGTCTTGCAGAAGATGGTCGGATAGACCGAGACATGGTGYGGCTCGGGAAAGGGAAATTCGGCTGCGCGGAGTGCGATCGCGGAATCGACCGCCCAGCATGAAAAGCCGAGCACGTAGCGGAGCAGGGTGACCAGGCAGAACTCGCGCAAGGCCCCGAGGTCGCGCTGCTCGCGAATGGAGATGACCGCGGTCTCCCCGCTGACGGTGAGCTCGAACAGGACGTCCTCGGTCAGCAGACGGTGATGCCGGCACCAGCGTTTTAGCGCGACTTCGAGCGTCGGGGCTGTGATCGAGGCGCGGCACAGCATGCCATAGGAGCCCCAGGGCAGCCGGCGCGAGAACCAGCCGAGCGCCTCGTCGTCGAGCTCGCGCATGGCATGGCCCGCGAGCGCCTCGAACTGGGCCGCGGTCACCCGCCCGTCCGTCGATTTGACCAGGTCCGCCGTGAGCTGCCCCTTGGCCAGGGCCTCGGCCGGATCGTGGCCGTACCGGGCGTATGCAGCGACCACGCCGCGGACGAACGCGGCAGGGGTCATGGCGCGGCGGGGCGTCGCGGTTGCGGCTAGAAAGGCCATGGAAAATCCTCGCCAAACTTGGCGGAAAATGCAACCTTTTAGACCGAAGCGGCGCCGGCGCGGGGGTAGGTTCGGCCCGATAAGAACGGAGGAATCGCCTTGAACATCCCGAGCATCGATTTCGATCTGGGCGAAGACATCAGCATGCTGCGCGACACCGTGCGCGCCTTCGTGGAGGCCGAGGTCGCGCCGCGCGCGGCCGAGGTCGAGAAGGCCAATCTGTTCCCGGCCGACCTCTGGAAGCGCTTCGGCGATCTCGGCCTGCTCGGCATGACGGCGCCGGAGCAATATGGCGGCTCCAACATGGGCTATCTCGCCCACATCGTCGCCATGGAGGAGATTTCGCGCGGCTCGGCCGCGGTCGGGCTGTCCTACGGCGCCCATTCCAACCTCTGCGTCAACCAGATCCGCCGCAACGGCAACGACGCGCAGCGGCAGCGCTATTTGCCGAAGCTGATCTCCGGCGCGTATGTCGGCGCGCTCGCGATGTCAGAGCCGGGCGCCGGCTCCGACGTCGTCTCGATGAAGCTGCGCGCCGACAAGCGCGGCGACCGCTACGTGCTCAACGGCTCAAAGATGTGGATCACCAATGGCGGCGACGCCGACGTGCTGGTCGTCTACGCCAAGACCGATCCGGAGGCCGGCCCGCGCGGCATGACCGCCTTCCTCATCGAGAAGGGTTTCAAGGGCTTCACCCACGGCCAGCATCTCGACAAGCTCGGCATGCGCGGCTCCAACACCTATCCCTTGTTCTTCGACGACTGCGAGGTGCCGGCAGAGAACGTGCTGGGCGGCGTGGGCGAGGGCGTCAAGGTGCTGATGTCCGGCCTCGACTATGAGCGCGCGGTGCTCTCCGGCGGCCCGCTCGGCATCATGGCGGCCTGCATGGACGCGGTCGTGCCCTACATGCATGAGCGCAAGCAGTTCGGCCAGCCGATCGGCGACTTCCAGCTGATGCAGGGCAAGCTCGCCGACATGTATTCGACCTGGCAGGCCACGCGCGCCTATGTCTACGCAGTGGGGAAAGCCTGCGACCGTGCCAACCACGCACGCAGCCTGCGCAAGGATGCCGCCGCGGCGATCCTCTATTCCGCCGAGAAGGCGACGTGGATGGCGGGCGAGGCGATCCAGGCGCTTGGCGGCGTCGGCTACACCACCGAGTTTCCGGTCGGACGTCTGTGGCGCGATGCAAAGCTCTACGAGATCGGCGCCGGCACCTCGGAGGTCCGCCGCATGCTGATCGGCCGCGAGCTGATGGCGGAAACGGCTTAAGCCTTCACACGATTGGAATTGCCGCGAAATGGGTCCACCCTGTTCGCGGCCTCTCACCACGTCACCACAAACGCGGGACCACATGCCGCTCCATTCCAGCATCGATCCGTCCTCATCAGATTTTGCGCGCAACTCCGAAGCCATGCGCGGGCTCGTGTCCGACTTGCGCGAAAAACTCAGCCAGGTCGCCGGCGGTGGCGGYGAGGTCTCGCGCAACCGCCACACCGCGCGCGGCAAGATGCTGGCGCGCGAGCGCGTCGATCTGCTGGTCGATCCCGGCACCTCGTTCCTGGAGCTGTCGCCGCTTGCAGCCTACGGCCTCTATGGCGGCGACGTGCATTCGGCGAGCGTCATTACGGGGGTGGGGCGCATCGCGGGCCGCGAATGCGTGATCGTGGCCAACGATGCCACCATCAAGGGCGGCACCTATTACCCGATGACSGTGAAGAAGCATCTGCGCGCGCAGGACGTGGCGCGGCAGAACAATCTKCCCTGCGTCTACATGGTCGATTCCGGCGGCGCCTTCCTGCCGCTCCAGGACGAGATCTTTCCGGACGAGCGGCACTTYGGCCGSATCTTCTATAACCAGGCGCAGATGTCATCGCAGGGCATCCCGCAGATCGCGATCGTGATGGGCTCCTGCACCGCCGGCGGCGCCTATGTGCCGGCGATGTCGGATGAGAGCATCATCGTGCGCAATCAAGGCACCATCTTCCTCGGCGGCCCGCCGCTGGTGAAAGCGGCGACCGGCGAAGTCGTGACCGCGGAGGAGCTCGGCGGCGCCGACGTGCATTCGCGCCAATCCGGCGTCACCGATCACTATGCCCAGAACGACGCCCATGCGATCGGCATCGCCCGGCGCATCGTCGGCACGCTCAAACCGTTAGCGCGGCCGAACCTCAATATGCATCCGCCGCGCGATCCACTGTTTGCCGCGGAGGAGA
>NZ_JBFULT010000165.1:0-13156 GCF_054049755.1 Bradyrhizobium sp. P5_C11_2 | reverse complement strand
CTTACGCTGCCCTGATATTCGCCATGAAGCGGTCGAGCTCGGCGCGCAGGCGGGTGCTCTCGGACGACAGCGTCTTGGCCGAGTTCARCACCTCTTCCGAGGCCGAGCCGGTCTCGGCGGCGCCGCGGTTGACCTGGCCGATGTCGGTGGCGGCGGTCTGAGTGCCCTGCGCGACGGTCTGGACGCTGCGGGCGATCTCCTGGGTGGCGGCACCCTGCTGCTCCACCGCGCTCGCGATGGAGGTCGAGATCGACGAGATCTGGCCGATGGTGGCACCGATCTCCTTGATCGCGGCGACCGACTCGGCCGTGGCGCCCTGCATGCCCGTGATGTGCGAGGAAATCTCGTCGGTGGCCTTGGCGGTCTGGCTCGCCAGCGACTTCACTTCGCTGGCGACCACCGCGAAGCCGCGACCGGCTTCACCGGCACGCGCCGCCTCGATGGTGGCGTTGAGCGCCAACAAATTGGTCTGCTCGGCAATCGCCGTGATCAGCTTGACCACCTCGCCGATCTGCTGGGCSGCATGCGAGAGTTTGCCRATGCGGCTGTCGGTTTCCTTGGCCTGCCCGACGGCGGCYTCCGCGATGCGGCTGGAGTCGCGGACCTGGCGGCCGATCTCCTCGACCGAGGCCGAGAGCTCTTCGGTCGCRGTCGCGACMGACTGCATGTTGSWYGAGGCCTGCTCKGAGACGCCRGCGACCTGRCTCGACAGGCTCTGCGTGGTCTCCGCGGTACGGGTCAGCGTCGAGGCCGCCGATTCGAGCTGCACGGCGGAGGCCGAGACGTTGGAGACGATGGCGCCGACCGCGCCCTCGAAATCGTCGGCAAACCGGATCAGCTCGGAGCGGCGGGCCGTAGCGAGCTCCTTGTTCTGGGCTTCGCTGGCGGCGGCATCGCGCTCGGCCTTGGCCACCGCCTGAACCTTGAACTCCTCAACCGCGCCGGCCATCTCGCCGATCTCGTCCTTGCGGCCGAGGCCCGGCAGCACCACGTCGAAATTGCCTGAAGCGAGCTCGCGCATCGCCTTGCACATCGCGATCATCGGACGCGAGATCCCGGTGCCGAGCAGGAAGGCAAGGACGGCGCCCAGCAGCGTGCCGCCAATGGCCAGCATCAGCACCAGGTGCTCGGTCTGCCCGATGGTTGCTTCCGACTCCGAATCCAGCCGCTGCTGTTCGGAGACGAGGTCCGCCTTCATGGCGGTCGCCCCCTGAAGGATCGCCCCCGCCGAGCCGGTCATCTCGGTGACGAGCTCATCGACCATCTTGGCGTTGGCGATCAGCTTCTCCAGCGCCTCGCGATAGGCGCCGAGCAATCCCTTGGCGTCCTTCAGCCCGGCGACGATCTTGTCGTCCATGGAATAGACCGCGCCGAGCGAGTTCTCGACGAATTTCAGCCGCGCCAGCGCACTCGACGCGATTGCCTGGTCCGACGTCAGCACGAAATTGGTCGCGGCAGAGCTTGCGGTCTGGAACTGGGCATTGACCTGCTTGGTGCCGAACTCGATCGCCTGCGCCTCGGAATCGGAGGCGTTGTTGCCGATGTCATCGAGCTTGTACTTCAGCAGGTTGGCATTGCGCGTGAGCTGATTCTGCACCAGCAGCGCGCTGTCGCGCTTGGCCTGGAGCACCTTGGCGAAGGTCGCTGAGAAATTCGCAAACTCCTTGGCGAGCTTGCCGAGGCTCTCCTGCCGCGCCGGCTTCTTGGCACCATTGACCGCCTGGCCGATGGCATTCTTCAGGCCGGCTTCGGCATCCAGCGCGGCCTTGGCGTCGTCCTCCTTGCCTGTGACAACGAAATATTTGACCGCCGAGCGGTAGGCGAGCAGCTCACGGTCGATATTGCGGGCGAGATCGGCCTCCGTGACGCTGGCGCGGTAGGACCCGACACCGGACGAGACCCGTTCGAAGCCGAAATAGGCGAACGCCATGCTGCCGGCGGAGATCACCAGCACTGCGGCAAAGCCGAGAATGATTTTTGCGCGGAACCTGAGGGTCGGAAATATGGTGCGCTTCGACGGCGACGCGATACGCCCGGACATTCCCACCCCCATTTTCATTCGGCCGTGATCCGGAGGCGCCCCGCCCCCAGACCCGGATGCGCAAAACTAGGGCAGAATCGATAAGGGGCGGTAAATTTGTCGCACAGGCGCAATTTCCGGCTTTGTCGGCCAGCGGCCGACGGGGTGGGATGGCAGCCGGCAGCTCCCCCGCTGACCGCACCGCAAGAGACGACCCTCCGGCAGCGCAAATCATCGCACCCATCTGGATCGATGACCTTTCCATGACCCGAGCGAGCAAAATCCTAGTTGCAAAGTCCGGGGGCCGCGGTCTCTAATTAGAAACAATCAAAATCAATCCGGGAGGTACTTTCCGTGTCTACAGTCAAATTGACGGTGAACGGCAGGGCTGTTGCTGTCGACGTCGAGGACCGCACGCTGCTGGTCCATCTGCTGCGCGACCACCTCAACCTCACCGGGACCCATGTCGGCTGCGACACCAGCCAGTGCGGCGCCTGCGTCGTGCATATGGACGGCAAGGCGGTGAAATCCTGCACCATGCTGGCGGGACAGGCCGACGGCGCCAACGTCACCACCATCGAAGGCATCGCCAAGGGCGACGAGCTGCACCCGATGCAGGCGGCGTTCCGCGAGAATCACGGCCTCCAGTGCGGCTATTGCACCCCAGGCATGATCATGTCGGCGATCGACATCGTGCACCGTCACGGTGGCGAGCTCGACGAGACCACCGTCCGCCACGAGCTTGAAGGCAATATCTGCCGCTGCACCGGATACCACAACATCGTCAAGGCCGTGCTGGATGCGGCCGGACGCATGAAGGTTGCGCAGGCGGCCGAGTAAACGGCTCGCCTCGAAACAAAAAAACCACCGCTGCGGCTTTCGAGGGAAAGCGCAGTCAAAACAATTCCGGTCGGGAGGACCAGACAATGGGTGTTGAAGGCATCGGCGCGCGCGTCGTGCGCAAGGAAGACAAGCGTTTCATTACCGGCAAGGGCCGCTACGTCGACGACATCAAATTGCTGGGCATGACCCATGCCCATTTCATCAGAAGCCCGCACGCACACGCCAAGGTGAAGGGGATCGACTCCTCCGCCGCGCTGAAGATGCCGGGCGTGGTCGCCGTCCTCACCGGACAGCAGATCGTCGACGACAAGGTCGGCAACCTCATCTGCGGCTGGGCTATCACGTCGAAGGACGGCAGCCCGATGAAGATGGGCGCGTGGCCGGCGATGGCGCCGGAGACGGTGCGCTTCGTCGGACAGGCCGTCGCGGTGGTGATTGCCGAAACCAAGAATCAAGCACGTGACGCGGCCGAGGCCGTCGTCATCGATTACGAAGAACTGCCGGCGGTCGCCGACGTCACCGCCGCGATCAAGGCCGGCGCGCCGCAGCTTCACCCCGAAGCCCCCGGCAACCAGGTCTATGACTGGGTGATCGGCGACGAGGGCGCGGTGAGCGCCGCCTTCGCGAAGGCCGCCAATGTGGTGAAGCTCGACGTCACCAACAACCGCCTCGCCCCGAACGCGATGGAGCCGCGCGCGGCGATCGCCGATTACGACGCGGCGGAAGAGCATTTCACGCTCTACACGACGTCGCAGAACCCGCACGTTGCCCGCCTGGTGCTGTCGGCGTTCTACAACATCGCGCCCGAGCACAAGCTGCGCGTGATCGCACCCGATGTCGGGGGCGGCTTCGGTTCGAAGATCTTCATCTACCCGGAAGAGATGGTGGCGCTGTGGGCCTCGAAGAAGGTCGGCCGTCCGGTGAAATGGACCGGCGACCGCACCGAGGCGTTCCTCACCGACGCGCATGGCCGCGACCATGTCACGCAGGCCGAGATGGCGTTCGACGCCAACAACAAGATCACCGGCCTCAAGGTGAAAACCTATGCCAATTTCGGCGCCTACATGTCGCTGTTCTCGTCGTCAGTGCCGACCTATCTCTACGCGACGCTGCTGTCGGGCCAATACAATATCCCGGCGATCCATGCCGAGGTGATCGGGGTCTACACCAACACCACGCCGGTCGACGCCTATCGCGGCGCGGGCCGCCCCGAGGCGAGCTATCTGATCGAGCGGCTGATGGAGACGGCGGCGCGGCAGCTGAAGGTCGATCCGGCCGCGCTGCGCCGGACCAACTTCATCACCACGTTCCCGCACCAGACGCCCGTGATCATGGCCTACGACACCGGCGACTTTAACGCCTCGCTCGATGCGGCGATGAAGGCGATCGACTATGCCGGCTTTGCCGCCCGCAAGGCCAAGGCAAAAGCCGACGGCAAGCTGCGCGGCATCGGCGTGTCCTGCTACATCGAAGCCTGCGGCATCGCGCCGTCGAAGGCGGTCGGCAGTCTCGGCGCCGGCGTGGGCTTGTGGGAATCGGCCGAGGTGCGCGTCAACCCGGTCGGCACCATCGAGATCCTCACAGGCTCGCACAGCCACGGCCAGGGCCACGAGACCACGTTCTGCCAGCTCGTCGCGGAGCGCTTGGGGGTTCCGATCAGCCAGGTCTCGATCGTCCATGGCGACACCGACAAGGTGCAGTTCGGCATGGGCACCTACGGCTCGCGCTCCGCGGCCGTCGGTCTCACCGCGATCCTGAAAGCCATGGAGAAGATGGAATCCAAGGCCAAGAAGATTGCGGCGCATGCCCTGGAGGCTTCCGAGGGCGACATCGTCATCGAGAACGGCGAGTTCAAGGTGGCCGGCACCGACAAGGCCATCGCCTTCCCGATGGTCGCGCTCGCGGCCTACACCGCGCACAATCTGCCGGACGGGATGGAGCCGGGCCTGAAGGAAACCGCCTTCTACGACCCGACCAACTTCACCTTCCCGGCCGGCACGTATATCTGCGAGCTCGAGGTCGATGCCGGCACCGGCAAGACGAGTTTCGTCAACTTCGTCGCCGCAGACGATTTCGGCCGGCTGATCAACCCGATGATCGTCGAGGGACAGGTCCATGGCGGCCTCGCCCAGGGCATCGGGCAGGCCCTGCTCGAGCACGCGATCTACGATGCCAATGGCCAGCCGATCACGGCCTCGTTCATGGACTACGCCATGCCGCGCGCCGACGATTTGCCGTCGTTCAACCTCTCCCACACCACGACGCTCTGCCCGGGCAATCCGCTCGGCATCAAGGGTTGCGGTGAGGCCGGCGCGATCGGCGCCTCCGCGGCCGTGATCAACGCGATCACGGATGCGATCGGCAAGAACAATCTGGAAATGCCCGCAACCCCGGACCGGGTGTGGCGCACGATCCACGCGGCCTGACCACCATCGTCATTCCGGGGCGACGCGAAGCGTCGAACCCGGAATCTGGAGCCACGAATTCAACCTCGAGATTCCGGGTCTGCGCCTGCGGCGCATCCCGGAATGACAGAGCAAAGATTTCAGGAGCAACAAAGATGTACCAGACCACCTATCATCGCGCTTCCTCGATCGACGAAGCCGCCAGCCTGTTCGGCAAGAGCAGCGAGGCGAAATTCCTCGCCGGTGGCCAGACGCTGCTGCCGGTGATGAAGCAGCGCCTCGCCAGCCCCTCCGACGTGATCGATCTCGGCAAGATCAAGGAGCTGATCGGCATCGAGGCCTCCGGCGACACGCTGACCGTCAAGGCCGCCACGCCGCATTATGACGTCGCGACCAGCGACACCGTGAAGAAGGCGATTCCGGCGCTGGCCTATCTCGCCTCGCTGATCGGTGACCCCGCCGTGCGCTACCGCGGCACGATCGGCGGCTCGCTCGCGAACAACGACCCCGCCGCGGATTATCCGGCCGCGACGCTCGCGCTCGGCGCCACCGTGAAGACCAACAAGCGTTCGATCTCGGCGGAGGATTTCTTCAAGGGCCTGTTCACGACGGCGCTCGAGGACGGCGAGATCATCACCGCCGTCTCGTTCCCGGTTCCTGCAAAAGCGGGCTACGCAAAATTCCCGCATCCGGCCTCGCGCTTTGCGCTGACCGGCGTGTTCGTCGCCAAGACCAAGTCGGGCGATGTCCGCGTTGCCGCGACCGGCGCCTCGCAGAGCGGCGTGATGCGGGTGCCCGCGATCGAGGCCGCGCTGAAGGCGAACTGGTCGCCGTCGGCGATTGATGGCGTGAGCATTTCGGCAAGCAATTTGCTGGCGGACATTCACGGCACGTCGGAGTACCGCGCCAACTTGATCAAGGTGATGGCGCAGCGTGCGGTGGCGGCCGCAGGTTGACGATCGCGCTTTAGCGCCTCAACGCAAATTTTCCGCGGCGCGCACTTCAGTGCGCGCCGCTTTTATTTTGGCCATGCGTCACGAAAACCGCTTGCCTCGCTGACGTGAAGGCGGGAAAAGTTAATCGGTCAATTAACTCGCCCACAGAGGAACGTCCCAGGCCATTGCCGAACCATCGGCAATTCGCCTGCGACCCGAGGAAACAACAACGTGCTCGATAAATCAGCCCAAGAAAAATCAGAAGGCTCCTCAATCCGCACCTCCGGCCCGCTCTCGGGCTTCCGCATCGTCGAATTCGCCGGCATCGGCCCGGGCCCGTTCGCCTGCATGATGCTGGCCGACATGGGCGCCGACGTCGTCACGCTCGACCGTGTCGGCGCCAGGAAGAGCATGAAGTCGGTGGCGGGGCGCGGCCGCAAGGTGATCGAGCTCGATCTCAAGGACAAGGCGGCAATCGCGGAGGTGCTCGACCTGCTTGCGAATGCCGACGCGCTGGTCGAAGGCTTTCGTCCCGGCGTGATGGAACGGCTCGGGCTCGGCCCCGAAATCGTGCTCGCGCGTAATCCAAAGCTCGTCTACGGCCGCATGACCGGCTGGGGCCAGGAAGGCCCGCTCGCCAGCGCCGCCGGCCACGACATCAACTACATCTCCATCACCGGTGCGCTCGCCGCGATCGGCACCAAAGAAGCGCCGGTGCCGCCGCTCAATCTGGTCGGCGATTTCGGCGGCGGCGCGCTCTATCTCGTCGTCGGCGTGCTCGCCGCGCTTCTGGAAGCATCGAGGTCGGGCAAGGGTCAGGTTGTCGACGCCGCGATGTGCGACGGCGCGGCCTCGCTGATGTCGTTCTTCTTCGACATGACCACGATCGGCCGCTGGACCGAAGGCCGCAACCAGAATTTCCTCGACGGCGGTGCGCATTTCTATGGCGTCTATGAATGCGCCTGCGGCCATTTCGTCTCGATCGGCTCGATCGAGCCGCAGTTCTACGCGCTGCTGCGCCAGCATGCCGGCCTGACCGACGCCGATTTCGACGCGCAGATGGACCGCCAGGCCTGGCCGGCGCTGAAGCAAAAGCTGCAAGCGGTCTTCAAGAGCAAGACGCGCGAGGACTGGTGCAAGATCATGGAAGGCACCGACATCTGCTTCGCACCGGTGCTGACCATGTCGGAAGCGACCGAGCATCCACACATGATCGCCCGACAGGTGTTCGTCGAACGCCACGGCGTGAAACAGCCCGCGCCGGCGCCGCGATTCTCACGCACGCCGTCCGCGGTTCGCGAGCCGGAGGGAGCGGAGATCGGGGCAGTGATGAAGGCGTGGAAGAGGTAGAAGCTCCAAATCCCCTGTCGTCCCGGCGAAGGCCGGGACCCATAACCACCGAACATGGTTTGGCGAAGACTCGGAGTTAGCAGCTCGCGCCACAACCTCTCCCTGGGGTTATGGGTCCCGGCCTTCGCCCTAGGGCATGCACATATCTGGTGCGGCGGATTGACTCGGACGGGGCTTGGGGGATTCCAGAATCGGGAAATCGTGTGATTTCTATTGCGGCACTTCTGTTGGATGGAGGTGCCGATGCTGTCACRGATCGACTGGACGTTGGGCCGGTTCGGGGATCGTCGCCTCGATAAAGGGGGGCGGCGCTTGTCGGACGCATGGTCGCGGGCAAGGATGTGTGCCTGCGACGCCTTTCCAGGGGTGACCGTGCTCTGGAGGTGCGGTTCAATCGCTTCCTCGGCCACGACAAGGTGACAGTGGAACGGATCATCGAAAGCTGGAGTGAAAGCACGGTTGCGGCGGTCGCGGACCGCCATGTGCTGGCGATCCAGGATACCAGCGAAATCCACTTCAACACCACGTCGCAACGCCGGCGCGGGCTCGGGGAAATCGGCAGGGGCAACCAGCATGGCGTACTGCTGCATCCGCTGCTGGCGGTGGATGCCGACAATGGCAACTGCCTCGGACTTCTGAGCGGCGAAGTATGGACCCGCGAGGGGCGCCGGACCGTCTCACATGATAGCCGCGACCTCTCGGACAAGGAGTCGCAACGCTGGATCACCACCGCCGTTGCGGCCAAGCCGCTGCTTGCCGATGCCGCCATGGTGACGCTGCTTGGCGACCGCGAGAGCGACATCTTTGCTCTTTATGCCAGTGCAGCCGAGCAGCACTTCCACGTGATCGCTCGCAGCATGCATGATCGCAAGCTGGCTGACGAGACCGGCTTGTACGCAACCATCGACGCCAGGGCAGCGGTTCAGCGTCGCACCATCCAGTTGCCTGCGCGCGCACAACGGCCCGCACGTCAGGCCGATCTCGAACTTCGCTTCGGCGTGATCGAGCTTGCCCGGCCCCAGAGCAAGTTCCTGCGCCATTTGCCGAAAAGCTTGCGTTTGGCCGTCGTCGACGCCCGCGAGATCAACGCCGCTCCCGACGTCGAGCCGCTACACTGGTGTCTTCTCACCTCTCACGAGGTCGCCAGTGCAGACAATGCCTGGCGGATCGTCGGGTGGTACAAGCAGCGCTGGATCATTGAGCAGTTCTTCCGCGTCCTCAAGACACAGGGCTTCAGGCTCGAAGATAGCCAAATCGGCATCGCCGACCGGCTTCTCAAATTGGTCGCTATCGCTGCCAAGGCCGCGGTTATTACCATCCAGCTTCTGCAAGCGCGCAACGGCGGTCGGCAGACCGTCTCGACGGCCTTCAACGCCAATGAAGTCGCCACTTTAACGGCCCTCAATCAGCAGTTCGAAGCCAGAACCAAGCGGCTGAAGAACCCACATCCGCCCGACACCCTCGCTTGGGCCGCCTGGATCATCGGTCGTCTCGGAGGATGGGATGGCTACCCATCCTCCAAACCACCCGGTCCCATCACCTTCAAAAACGGCCTCGAATACTTCAACGCCGTCGCTGCTGGATGGAGCCTCAAAGATATGTGCATGCCCTAGGGCCTTCGCCGGGACGACACCGGTTGTGATGCAACAGTGTGCCCAACAATGGCAGCTTACGCCGCATTCCCCACCTTCAACACCCCGCGCCGGATCTGATCCTCCTCGATCGACTCGAACAGCGCCTTGAAGTTGCCCTCGCCAAAACCGTCGTCGCCCTTGCGCTGGATGAACTCGAAGAAGATCGGGCCGATCGCGTTGGCGGAGAAGATCTGAAGCAGCACCTTGGTCTGGCCGCCATCGACCACACCTTCGCCGTCGATCAGGATGCCGTTGGTCTTGAGCCGGGCAACGTCCTCGCCGTGCTTGGGCAGGCGCGCGTCGATCCGCTCGAAATAAGTGTCGGGCGGCGCCGGCATGAAGGGAAGGCCGGCTTCGCGCAGGCCTTCAATGGTCTGGTGGATGTCGCGGCAGCCGCAGGCGATGTGCTGGATGCCTTCGCCGCGATAGATCTTGAGATACTCCTCGATCTGGCCGGAATCGCCGGCGTCCTCGTTGATCGGAATCCGGATCTTGCCGTCGGGGCTGGTCAGCGCACGCGAGAACAGGCCGGAGGCGCGGCCCTCGATGTCGAAGAAGCGGATCTGGCGGAAGTTGAACAGCTTTTGGTAGAAGCCCGTCCACACATCCATGCGGCCGCGATGGACATTGTGGGTGAGGTGATCGAGATAGAACAGGCCCGCGCCGGCGGGCTGCGGATTGTGCGCGCCCAGCCATTCGAACTCGTCATCGTAGGCAGAACCCTTGACGCCGTAGCGATCGACGAAATAGAGCAGGCTGCCGCCGATGCCCTTGATCGCGGGCACATCGAGCGTCTTCTGCGCCGATGATGCGTCCGCAGGCTCCGCCCCGAGCGAAAGTGCGCGGTCGTAGGCCGCCTTCGCATCGACCACGCGAAACGCCATCGACGGCGCGCAGGGACCATGTGCGGCGACGAAGTCGAAGCCGTGGGTGCCGGGCTCCTCGTTGACGAGATAGTTGATGTCGCCCTGGCGATAGACCGTGATTGTCTTGGTCTTGTGGCGCGCGACGGGCGCATAGCCCATCAGCTTGAACAGCGCGTGCAGCTCTTCGGGATTGGGATGCGCATATTCGACGAACTCGAACCCGTCGGTGCCCATCGGATTGTCGGCGCTGATGGTGGCCGGCGGTGCATCGTGCGGAAACGGACCCATGGTGCTCTCCAATTGCTGCTGCCATGAACTATCCTTCACCGGCCATGCAATGAGCGTGCAAACGGGACGCATTTCGGCTATCATATGCAYGATCCGTGCATGAAATGGACAAGCGACGCATGATCTCGGTAGACGCCTTCGACCTCAAGATCCTGAGCGCGCTCCAGGATGACGGCCGCCTCACCAACCAGGAGCTCGCCGAGCTCGCGGGCCTGTCGGCCTCGCAATGCTCGCGCCGGCGGATGCGGCTGGAGGAGGAGAAGGTGATCGCGGGCTATCACGCCGATCTCTCCAGCGAGGCGCTCGGCTTCGGCGTCATCGCCTTCATCCAGGTGACGCTCGCCACCCACTCACCGGACAATTCCAAGCGCTTCCGCACGCTGGTCAACCGCATCGACGAGATCCAGGAGGCCTACTCGCTGACGGGCGATGCCGACTACGTGCTCAAGGCCGTGCTGCGCGATTTGAAGGGGCTCTCCAACCTCGTCAACGACGTCTTGATGCCGCACCAGAGCGTGGCGCATGTGCGTTCATCGATCGTGCTTGACAGGTTGAAGGAGAGCACGCGGTTGCCGCTGAGGGAGCCGAAGGTTGGCTGAAATCGAGGGAACTACGCCATTCGCGCTTCACGCGCCGTCTGCGATGATCAAGCCAGTCTGCGGAGATTGAGCCATGGCCCTCCAGCTTCGACCGAACTGCGAATATTGCGACCGCGACCTGCCGCCTGATGCAACGGACGCGCGGATCTGCTCCTATGAATGCACGTTCTGTGCGGATTGCGTCGAGACGAAACTGTCCAACGTCTGCCCCAACTGCGGCGGCGGCTTTGCGCCGCGCCCGATCCGCCCCACGCAAGAGTGGCGGGCGGGCGTCTGCACGACCAAGCAGGCGCCGTCGGACAAGCGCGTGCATTTGAAGTACAGCGTGGAGGATGTCGCCGCACATTGCGCGAGGATCAAAGACGTGGCACCGGAGAGACGGTGAACTGCTCCCACATCGTCGAACCCGTAGGGTGGGCAAAGCGAAGCGTGCCCACCGCCCGCGCAATTGTAGAAGAGTGGTGGGCACGGCGCTAACGCGCCTTTGCCCACCCTACGAAGTCGGAGCGTGCCGCGCCCTACTCCACCGCCAAAATCGTCCCCTCAACCTCCCCGAACCCGACCCGATAACCGTTGCCCTGGCACCAGCCGCGCATGACGAGGCTGTCGCCATCTTCCAGGAACGATCGCTTGACGCCCCCGGGCAGTTCGACCGGCTCGGTGCCGTTCCAGCTGATCTCCAAAAGGCTGCCGCGCTGGTTCTTCTCCGGGCCGGAGATGGTGCCGCTGCCGAGGAGATCGCCGACATTCATCGCGCAGCCCGAGGAGGCGTGGTGCATGAGCTGCTGCACCGAGGACCAGTACATATACTTGAAATTGGTGCGGCTGATGCTCGTTGGCGCGTTCGCGCTGCCGGGCCGCAACGAAACATCGAGCTCGATGCTGTAATTCCGCGGCTTGTCCTGCCTGAGATAGGCGAGCGGCACCGGCTCCTGCTCCGGCCCCTTCAGCCGGAACGGCTCCAGCGCCTCGCGCGTCACCACCCATGGGCTGATCGAGGTCGCAAAGGCTTTTGCAAGGAACGGCCCGAGCGGCACATATTCCCATTGCTGGATGTCGCGCGCGCTCCAGTCATTGAGCAGCACGAAGCCGAAGATCATCTCCTCGGCCTGCTGCTCCGTCAGCATGCCGCCCATCGGCGAGGGCTGGCCGACCACCACGCCCATCTCCAGCTCGAAATCGAGCCGCTTGCAGGGCCCGAAGCTCGGCACATCTACGTTCGGGGGCTTCAGCTGCCCGCGCGGCCGCTTCACCTTGGTGCCTGACACCACGACGGTCGAGGCGCGGCCGTTATAGGCGATCGGCATGTGCAGCCAGTTCGGCTGCAGCGCATTGTCCTTGCCGCGGAACATCACGCCGACATTGGTGGCGTGCTCTTTCGACGAATAGAAATCGGTGTAGCCGGAGACCGCGAACGGCAGATGCAGTCTTGCATCCCGCATCGGCACCATCGCTTGCTTGCGCAGCTCCTCATTGTCGCGCAGCTCCGGATTATCGTGGCGCAGCAGCTCGCTGATCCGCGCGCGCGTCTTCGTCCAGACTTTTGGTCCCAGCGCCATGAATGCATTGAGCGAGGATACGGCGAACACGCCGAGCGGGCCGACATCGAGCCGCGAGTCCTGCTCTAGCTCCCAGAGATCGAGCACATAATCGCCGATCGCGACACCGACGCGCTGCGTCGGATTGGCCGCCGTCGAGAACACGCCGTAGGGCAGGTTCTGGATCGGGAAGTCGGAGGCGGGATCGACGTCGATGAAGGAGCGAAGGCTGGGGTCGTTGGGTTGGGGCACACGAGTCTCCAATCAGATAGTCGTCATGCCCGGGCTTGACCCGGGCATCCATCATTTCGAAGAGGGATGGATCGCCGGGTCAAGCCCGGCGATGACGAGCAACAAAACATCACGGCCTATTCGGGTCGAACCGCTTCTCCAGGCCCTTCCAGCAATCCGCGTAATCGTCCTGCAGCGTCGACGAATTCGCGGCATGTGCGGTGACGCGCTGCGGGTAGCGGGTCTCGAACATGAAGGCCATGGTGCCGGTCAGCTTCACCGGTTTCAGCTCACCATTGCTGGCGTGCTCGAAGGCGTCGCGGTCGGGGCCATGCGGCAGCATGCAATTGTGCAGGCTGATGCCGCCCGGCACGAAGCCTTGCGGCTTGGCGTCGTAGACGCCGTAGATCAGGCCCATGAACTCGCTCATGATGTTCATGTGATACC